>DNNT01000281.1 GCA_003497545.1 Arenimonas sp.
CGGAGTTCCGCCGAGGGCGGACGGGTGATGACCAGTTCGGGGATGGCCGGCGACCGCGCATTGCGCCAGCGGCACAGTGCCACGACCTCGGTCTTGTACAGGTCCTTGATGGGCGCGAAGCCGCCGCACATGTCGCCGTAGATGGTGGCGTAACCCACCGCGTATTCGCTCTTGTTGCCGGTGGTGAGCAGCAGGCCGCCGAACTTGTTCGACAGCGCCATCATCAGCGCGCCGCGGCTGCGCGACTGGAGGTTTTCCTCGGCGATGCCGGGGGCCAGGCCGTCGAACAGCGGCGCCAGCGCCTGCAGGAAACCTTCGAACGGCGTTTCGATGGCCACGGTTTCGAGCCGCACGCCCAGCAGGCGCGCCTGCTCTTCGGCCAGGTCGTTGCTCAGGTCGCTGGTGTAGCGCGAGGGCAGGCGCACGGCGTTGACGTTGCGGGCGCCGAGCGCGTCCACCGCCAGCGCCAGCACCAGGCCCGAATCGATGCCGCCGGAAAGACCCAGCCAGACGCGGTCGAAGCCGTTCTTGCCGCAGTAATCGCGGATGCCGCGCACGATGGCGCGGTAGGCCAGCGAGGCGTGGCTTTCGTCGTCTTCCTCCGGCCAGTGCACGCGGGTGAAGCGTCGCGCACCGGCGTCGAAATCAGCCACCAGCCAGTGGTCCTCGAAGGCGCGCGCGGCGGGGTGCACGCCGCCGTCGCCGTCGGCCAGCACCGAGGCGCCGTCGAACACCAGTTCGTCCTGGCCGCCGACGGCGTTGAGGTAGGCCACGGCCACGCCGGTTTCCTGCACGCGCTGGGCCAGCAGCATGTCGCGCTGGGCGGTCTTGTCGCGCTCGAAGGGCGAGGCGTTGGGCACCAGCACCAGTTCGGCGCCGAGCGCGGCGGTCTGGGCCAGTGGCTCGGGGAACCACAGGTCTTCGCAGATGACCAGGCCGACCTGGACGCCCTTCACCTCGAAGGTGCAGGCGCCGCCGTCCGGGTCCACGTCGAAATAGCGGCGCTCGTCGAACACCGCGTAGTTGGGCAGCTCGCGCTTGCGGTAGGTGGCCTCGACCCGGCCATCGCGCAGCACGCTGGCGGCGTTGTACACGATGGCGCCGGCCGCCTGCGGCCAGCCCACCACGGCGGTGATGCCCGTGCAGGCCTTCGCCACCTCGGCCAGCGCCGCCTCGCAGGCGGCCAGGAAGGCCGGGCGCAGCAACAGGTCTTCCGGCGGATAACCCGAGATCGCCAGTTCCGGGAACAGCACCAGGTCGGCGCCATGCTCGTCGCGCGCTTCCTCGATGAGCTGGGCGATGCGGCGCGCGTTCGCCTGCACCGCTCCCACGGGGAAGTCGAACTGGGCGAGGGCGAGGCGGAGGGTGCGGCTCATGTCGGGTTCCCAGAAAAACGAAGGGCCGCACGAGGCGGCCCTTCGGTTCCGTGCGTTGGCACGATCTTATTACTTGGCCAGCTTCGCGGCGATGGCCTTGCCCAGGTCGCCCGGGCTCTTCACCGTGGTGACGCCGGCCTTTTCCAGGGCCTCGAACTTGCCGGCCGCGGTGCCCTTGCCGCCGGAGGCGATGGCGCCGGCGTGGCCCATGCGCTTGCCGGCCGGGGCCGAGGCGCCGGCGATGAAGCCGACCACCGGCTTGGTGACGTACTCGGCGATGAACTCGGCCGCTTCTTCCTCGGCGCTGCCGCCGATCTCGCCGACCATGATGATGCCCTCGGTCTGCGGGTCGTCCTGGAACAGCTTCAGGGCGTCGATGAAGTTGGTGCCGTTGATCGGGTCGCCGCCGATGCCGATGCAGGTCGACTGGCCGAGGCCGGCGTCGGTGGTCTGCTTCACGGCTTCATAGGTCAGCGTGCCCGAGCGCGAGACGATGCCGATCTTGCCCGGCATGTGGATGTGGCCCGGCATGATGCCGATCTTGCACTCGCCCGGGGTGATGACGCCGGGGCAGTTCGGGCCGATCAGCACGACGTCGTCGTAGCCGCGCAGGGTGTTCTTCACGCGCAGCATGTCCAGCACCGGGATGCCCTCGGTGATGCAGACGATCACGCGGATGCCGGCGTCGGCCGCCTCGAGGATGGCGTCGGCCGCGAACGGCGGCGGCACGTAGATGACCGAGGCGTCGGCGCCGGTTTCATCGACGGCCTCGCGCACGGTGTTGAACACCGGCAGGCCGATGTGGGTGGTGCCGCCCTTGCCCGGGGTGACGCCGCCGACGACCTTGGTGCCGTACTCGACCATCTGCTCGGCGTGGAAGGTGCCCTGCTGGCCGGTGAAGCCCTGGACGATGACCTTGGTGTTCTTGTTGATCAAAACGCTCATGGAGGATGTCCTTGTGGGCTCAGGCGGCGACGGCGGCGACGGACTTCTTGGCGCCGTCGTTGATGTCGTCGGCCGGGATGATGGCGAGGCCGGAGTTGCGCAGCAGCTCCTTGCCCTTCTCCACGTTGGTGCCTTCGAGGCGCACGATCACCGGGATCTTGACGCCCACTTCCTTCACCGCGGCGATGATGCCTTCCGCGATCATGTCGCAGCGCACGATGCCGCCGAAGATGTTGACGAAGATGGCCTTGACCTTGTCCGAGGACAGGATGAGCTTGAAGGCCTCGGTCACGCGCTCCTTGTTGGCACCGCCGCCCACGTCGAGGAAGTTCGCCGGCTCGCCGCCGTTGAGCTTGATCACGTCCATGGTGGCCATGGCCAGGCCGGCGCCGTTCACCATGCAGCCGATGTTGCCGTCCATGGTGACGTAGTTGAGGTCGTGCTTGGAGGCCAACACCTCGGTCTCGTCTTCCTGGCGGATGTCGCGCATGGCGGCCAGTTCCGGGTGGCGGAAGGTGGCGTTGTCGTCGGAGTTGATCTTGCCGTCGAGCACGGCCAGGTCGCCGTTGGTGAGGATGGCCAGCGGGTTGAGCTCGACCAGCGCCAGGTCCTTGTCGTTGAACAGCTTGTACAGGCCCAGCATGATCTTGCTCAGCTGGTTCACCTGCTTGGCGTTCAGGCCCAGGGCGAAGCCCATTTCGCGGCACTGGTAGGGCTGCAGGCCCTGCACGAAGTTCACGTTGAGCGACTTGATCGCGTCCGGGTTCTCGGCGGCGACCTGCTCGATCTCCATGCCGCCCTCGGCCGAGGCGATGAAGGTGATGGAACGGGTGGCGCGGTCGACCAGCACCGAGAGGTACAGCTCCTTGGCGATGTCGGTGGCCTGGGTCACCAGCACCGAATCAACCGGCAGCTCGACGCCGGCGGTCTGGTAGGTGGCCATCTTGGTGCCGAGCATGCCCTCGGCGTACTTGCGCACGTCCTCGAGGGTCTTGGCCAGCTTGACGCCGCCGGCCTTGCCGCGGCCACCGGCGTGGATCTGCGCCTTGACCACCCAGAAATCGCCGCCGATGGCCTTGGCCGCTTCCACGGCCTCATCGGGGGATCGGGCGACGCGGCCCGCCGGGACGGCGATGCCGTAGTCGGCGAACAGCTGCTTGGCTTGGTATTCGTGGAAGTTCATGCCGATACCTTGTATGGGGATGGGGTCGCGAACGGGGGCGGTATTGTCGCCGACAGCGCCCACCCAACGCAAAAAGCCCCCTGCCTTGACAAGCCGGCCACAGGGCATACTGGGGGCCATGGCGTCCACCCCCCGAAAACCGGCCAATCCCAGCCCCCAGCGGCGCGAGCTGTACTTCTTCACGCTCTACCGCGTGCTGGAAGCCTGCCTGCTGGCCCTGGTGGCCTTCAGCCCGGCCGGGGAGTTCCTGCTGCAGATCCGCGAACCGGCGATGCTGCAGACGATCGTGGTGCTGTACATGGTGGCGGCGATCTCGCTGCTCATCGCCGGCTACCGCAGCGAACTCAGCGCCGCCCGCCAGGCCGGCATCGGCCTGGCCATCGACATCGTGGTGGCGGCGCTGGTGCTGGCCACCACCAGCGGCAGCCAGGGCGGCGTGGCCCTGCTGCTGCTGTTCAACGTGGGCGCGGGCGCGCTGATCCTGCCGCAGAAGGCCGGCCTGGGCTTCGCCGGCGCCGCCTGCGCGGTGGTGCTGGCCGACAGCCTGTACCTGCGGGCGATCGGCTCGGAAGGCGCCCGCCCGCTGGCCGAATCGGTGATGTTCTCGGTGACCTATCTGGCCACCGCGGTGCTGTGCGAACTGCTCAGCCGCCAGGTGCTCGAGTCCCAGGCCCTGGCCGAGCAGCGCGGCGAGGAGCTGGCCAACCAGGCCGAGATCAACGAGCTGGTGATCCGGCGCATGCGCACCGGCATCCTGGTGGTGGACGGCGAGCACTTGGTAAAGGTGTGCAACGAGGCGGCCTGGGGCCTGCTGGGCAAACCCTCGCCGGACCGCCGGCAGCTGGCCGACATCGCCATGCCCCTGCACCGCGCCCTGCTCACCTGGCGCCAGGGCCGCGGCGAAACGCCCAAGGCCATGACCCTGGGCGACGGCACCCCCGAGGTGCTGCCCCGCTTCGTCTCCCTGAGCCTCACCGACAACCTCTTCCTGATCTTCCTCGACGACAGCCGGGTGTTTTCCGACCGGGCCGAGGAGCTCACCCTGGCCACCCTGGGCCGGCTGTCGGCGTCCATCGCCCATGAAATCCGCAACCCGCTGGCGGCCATCATGTATTCGGTGCAGCTGCTGGAAGAAGCCACGGAGCTGCCCGAGGCCGACAAGCGCCTGCTGGAGATCATCCACACCCAGTGCCACCGCATGAACGGCATCGTCCAGGACATCCTGGGCCTGGCCCGGCGCGAGCGCAGCCAGCCCGAATCGATCGACATCAGCCAGTTCGCCCGCAAGTTCGTCGACGAATACCGGGCCAGCCACCCGCTGGAAACCGACATCCTGCAGTCGGTGAGCGAGCGCAGCGTGCTGGCCATGGCCGATCCGCGGCACCTGCACCAGGTGCTGACCATCCTCGTCCAGAACGCCCTGACCTACGGCCGCATGCCGGGCGAGCCGGCCAAGGTGACGGTGTCGGTGCGCACCGCCCCGCCGGGCGCCCCGCCGGAGCTGAATGTCATCGACCGCGGCCCGGGCATCCCGCCGGCCGTGGCCAGCCAGATATTCACGCCTTTCTATACCACCAGCGAACACGGCACCGGCCTGGGCCTCTACATCGCCCAGCAACTGTGCGAAGCCAACCAGTGCACCCTGAGCTACCAGCCGGTGCCGGGCGGCGGCAGTTGCTTCCGCATCATCCTGCCCCCGGGCATGACCCTGATGAAGGACGAGGCCAGCCCGGGCCGGCTCAATCTGGCCTGAGACGGCCGTGTTCAGCTAATGTGTAGGGGTCCCCAGCCCCTCCTGACCGCATGGCAACCCCCCGCAGCGCCCTGGTAGTAGATGACGAGCGCGACATCCGGGAGCTTCTGGTCCTCACCCTGGGCCGAATGGGCCTGCGGGTGGATACCGCCGCCGACGTGGCTTCGGCCAAGGCCCAGCTCGCCCAGGGCGCCTACGACCTGTGCCTTACCGACATGCGCCTGCCGGACGGATCCGGCCAGGAGCTGATCGAACACATCGCCCAGCGCTACCCGGACATCCCGGTGGCCATGATCACCGCCTTCGGCAACGTCGAAGCCGCGGTGAACGCGCTCAAGGCCGGCGCCTTCGACTTCGTCACCAAGCCGGTGGACCTGGCCGTGCTGCGCCGGCTGGTGCAGCACGCGCTCGACCTCAACGAACAGCGCAAGGCGGCGCCGGCCAGCGCGCGCCTGCTGGGCGACTCGGCGCGCATGCAGCAGCTGCGCCAGACCATCCAGCGCGTCGCGCGCAGCCAGGCGCCGGTCTACATCGCCGGCGAATCCGGCGTAGGCAAGGAACTGGTCGCCCGCACCATCCACGCCGAAGGCGCACGNNACGGCGGCACCCTGTTCCTGGACGAGGTGGCCGAGCTGCCGCTGCACATGCAGGTGAAGCTGCTGCGCGTGATCCAGGAAAAGTCGGTGCGCCCCGTGGGCGCCCAAGCCGAGCTGCCCGTGGACGTCCGCATCCTGTCGGCCACGCACAAGAACCTGGCCAAGCTGGTGGAAGACGGCAAGTTCCGCCAGGACCTGTACTACCGCATCAACGTGATCGAGCTGGCGGTGCCGCCGCTGCGCCAGCGCCGCGAGGACATCCCGGTGATCGCCGAGGCCATCCTCAAGCGCCTGGCCGGCGAGTCGGCCGAACAGCTGCCGGCCCTGTCGGAAGAGGCCGAGGCAGCCCTGTCCGCCTACCCCTTCCCGGGCAACGTGCGCGAGCTGGAGAACATCCTGGAGCGCGCCGTGGCCCTGTGCGACGGCCAGACCATCGAGGTGGCCGACCTTTACCTGCCCCAGGTGGACAGCCTGATTGGCCAGGAGGCCGACATGCCGCTGCGCCCCATCGCCGCGGCGCCCTCGCCCGCCGTTCCGCCCGGCTTGGCCGACGGCACCGCCCTGCCCGACGCCATCGAACAGATGGAGCGCGAGACCATCCAGAAGGCGCTCGAGGCGAACCGCTACAACAAGACCAAGACCGCCGCGCAGCTGGGCATCACGTTCAGGGCGCTGCGGTACAAGTTGAAGAAGCTGGGGATGGAGTGATCCGGCCGGCCGTCTGCGTCACTGTGTGATGCAGTTCACAGGTTGCCGCGACACAAACTGACGCTCCGCGTCACATTCTGACTTACCCCCGGAAAACCGTGCCGCCTGTCCCGTTCTTGGCTGGCCTTGCGTTCAACCTTATGCCTATATTCCGGCCTGTGACGGTCGCGTAAGGCGGCTGGCACAGTTGATGCATCACCGATATAGCACGTGCTTCGGCACGGCTACCCAAGGACGGGATAACCGTTCGAAGTCGTGACAACCACAATCCACCTAGGGGATTCACCCATGAAGAACATCCAGAAAGGCTTCACCCTGATCGAGCTGATGATCGTGGTCGCGATCATCGCCATCCTGGCCGCCATCGCGCTGCCGGCGTATCAGGACTACATCGCCCGTTCGCAGGTCACCGCTGGCCTGGCCGACATCCGTGGCGGCGTGACCGCGTTTGAGGAGATCGTCAACAAGGGCACGCCGGCCACCTACGACAATGATGACATCGGCCTGGCCACTTCGACCGCCCGCTGCTCGGCGATCACCGTGACCGCTGGCGAGACCGGCACGATCGCGTGCACGCTGACCGGCAACCCGAAGGTGGACGCCGAGACCATCCAGCTTGACCGTAATGCCTCGGGCGCCTGGATCTGCAGCGTCTCCGCCGGCATCGACGCCAAGTACATCCCGGGCGGCTGCGAGTGACAGGATCTCTAGTCGATGCAGCCCATTAGGGTTTTGCTGAAGACTTTTGGCCCTAGCAATAAGGCGTTACCGCGGGAGGGGTGAAAGCCCCTCCCGCAACGTGTCAAGCAACTGATTCGTGACCGATGCGGCTGCAGCAAGGGGACAATGCATGCGCCAGATAAAAGGCTTCACGCTAATCGAACTGATGATCGTCGTCGCGATCATCGCCATTCTTGCCGCCATCGCCATCCCGGCCTACCAGGACTACACGATCCGCTCGCAGGTTACGGCAGGCTTGGCCGACATCACCGCCGGTAAGGCGCTCTATGAGTCGCAGGTCATCGCCAACAACTCCAGTAGCTTCGCGATCGGGGACATCGGACTTCGCTCCCCCACCACGCGCTGCAGCACTCTGAGCATGGATCCCTCACCGACGCTCGGCTACATCCAGTGCACGCTTGCCGGCCACCCGCGGATCAACGGGCTCGTGGTGCGAATCGAGCGCAACAGCTCGGGCATTTGGCGCTGCACCACGACCGTGACGGAAGACCGCTACAAGCCCGAGGGCTGTCAGTAAGCGAAGCAGCCGCCGTCGAGGCCCTAGGCGGGCCATCGCCCCTAGCGGCCCCAATAGACCGCCACGGCAGGAACGGGGCGTAGCTTCATTGCTTCCATTCAGGCCGATCCAGGCTGGCTCCCCACTGACGCGATGTAACATTCGTCAGACATCGGTCGCGACAAGTCTTAGCCCAAGAGCCTTAACATGACGAAAAGACCAGTCCCACTGTGGCTCTGGGCCGCCCTTTTGCTCGCGCTGACGTCGGCCGCTTATTTTCCGGGGCTTGGCGGGGATTTCCTGTTCGACGACTACCCCAACATCGTCACCAACGAGCGAATCCACGCGGATGAAATCAACTTGGAATCGATGCGGCGGGCGGCCGGCGCATATGAACCGGGGAGCTATGGTCGACCAATCGCAACCATTTCGTTTGCAATCGACCACGCCATGGGTGGCATGGACCCGAGAGGCTTCAAGATAAGCGGACTGCTGGTCCACCTGCTAAACACGATCCTCGTTTTTCTTCTCGTTCGCCAGTTGTTTGACTCCGGGGGCACACCGAGCGCATCTCACACTCGGATTGCGTTCATCGTTGCGCTGCTGTGGGCGGCGCACCCGCTGCAAGTCTCGACCGTGCTGTATGTCGTGCAACGCATGGAGACGCTTTCCCTGCTGTTTGCGCTGCTGGCCCTGAACGCCTATCTAAAGGGGCGCCTCGCCCAGACCAGGGGCGCCGCCGGGTGGCCTTGGCTGCTGGCGGTGGTTCCATTGACCAGCTTGGGACTGCTGGCGAAAGAGACCGCTGCGCTCGTGCCGGCATTCTGCCTTGCACTGGAGCTGACGGTCCTGGGATTTGAGGCTAGAGACGGAAGGGTCCGCAAGGCCTGGATCGTCGCCTACTCGCTCGCGGTGGCGGCGGCGCTCCTCATCTTCTTGGGCTTTGTTCTCCCAGCCGCCGTGGAACCAGCCGCCTACGAAGGCCGCAACTTCACGCTCGTTGAGCGCCTTTTGACCCAGCTCCGGGCCCTGCCGCTCTACTTGCAATGGATGGCGCTCCCGCTGCCCCAGAACCTGACTTTCTACTATGACAACTATTCCGTATCGCGGGGGCTCTTGGATCCGCCAACGACCCTCTTCGGCGGATTGCTGCTGGCAGCATTGGCATTCTCCGCATGGCGGCTGCGGAGCAAGCTCCCGCTGCTCTCCCTGGGCATACTCTGGTTCTTTTGCGCACATGCGCTTACCAGCAACGTGATCCCGCTCGAGTTGGTGTTCGAACACAGGAATTATTTCGCCTTGCTTGGTTTCCTCCTCGCCGCAACCGAACTGGTACGCATCATCCCGACCCGGGACGGACCCGCGATCAAGCACTTTGCCGTCGTCACCGTGACTTGCTTCGCCATTCTCCTTACGCTGCTACGTAGCGCCGCCTGGGGCGACCCATTCCACCTCGCGTCACAGTTGGTAGCCATAAACCCCGGGTCGCCGCGCGCAAGCAGCGATCTCGCCACGCTCTACGTTGGCATGGCCCATGGCGATCCGGATTCCCCCTTCTACTCGTTCGGCATGCGGGAGTTTGAGCGCGGATCAAAGCTGCCGGGCTCATCCCCGCTTCCGGAGCAAGGGCTAATCCTCATGGCTGCGAGTACGGGCCAGCCGGTGAAGGATGAGTGGTGGGATTCGATGCATGAGAAGGTAAGCACGCAGCCGATCGGCCCCCAGGAAATGATGGCTGTCACCGGCCTGCTCGGCCAACGCTACAAGGGCATTGAACTGGATGATCGACGGTTGTCCGAGATTTATGGAACCCTGCTTTCGCGCCGGGAAATGCCTGCCCAGCTCTACGCGCAGTATGGGGATCACCTGCTCAACTATCTGAAAGATCAGGACTCGGCGGACAAGGCCTTCGCTCGCGTCGCCGAGTTGAGCCGGGAGGACCCCAGGTACATCAGCCAAGTCGCTGCGAGTCTGGTGAGCGAGGGCCATGTTCGCCAAGCGACTGCGATGCTCACGCGCGCCGACGAGCTGGGCATTTCCTTGCCAGAACACTGAGACCGATTAGTCCACCCCTCGAACACCGAAGCGCGCCGGGGGCGCCCTTTCGATCCCGCTTCAGTGATGCGCACCAACCGCGACATCAAGGACAGCGGCGTAGCGCCCCGCAAGGCTCGTCCAAGGTTCCGCCAGCCCGGAGTCCACCGGTGCAGGCGAATCGAGAAGGGCAGCGATCCGAAGCGCCAGCATCTCCGCGTCTCCGGCCACGTAGCGGGCATCCGAGCGATCCGCCAGGAGGCTCGAAACCTCGCCTATGTCGGCTGCCACCAGCGGCAGCCCGCACGCAGCCATCTCGACCAACTTCATCGGGTGGCATGCCCGTGCGAACGCATCGTCCCGATTGCAGACCACGCCAACATCAAGCGCACGAAACACGAGGCCAACTTCCGGATGCGGTAGATGGCCCAAGTCTAGCGTGGCCGGGGGAATGGCCGCACCGACATCGCGGTCACGTGGCCCCGCCAACACCAAGCGAACCTCTGGCCGCGAGGACTGCAGGCGCTCGAAGGCGGAGAACAGGTCGCCGATACCACGGCCAATCGAAAGCGCGCCAGCAGTGCCTACCAGCGGCACTTGCCCGGGAAGACCCAATGCCGCGCGCGCCTGTTCGCGGGAAAGGCTCGGGACGAAATGACCGGGAACGCCATTGCCAATCACCGTAATCCGGCCGACAGCGCCCCCCCGACCCACCAGCAAGGCCGCAAGCGTTCTGCTGACAGCAACCAAGGCATCAGCCCGCATGCAGGCATCTCGCAGCGACGCGCGTAGACCCGGCAGCCTGGTGAGGCTGAAGGATTCATAGTCGTCATAGAGGTCCAGCACCACCGGCAACGCCAGATGCCGTGCGAAGCGTTCGCCTGCCACCAAATGGAGCGCATCTGAGCTTGCAACGATGACATCCGGACGAAAGGATCGTGCCGCGTCCCGCCAGGCGGCGAAGAGGGCACCGGGCCAAGGCAGCACGTCGACGCCAAGCCAATGTACGCCATCGACAAATCGATCGACTGCCCCACGACGCCGATAGGATGCCGCCACGACCAAGACCTCATGTCCAAGCGCGGCAAGCCCGGCGGGAAGCTCGTGCAGTCGCCCATATCGGTCATCAAGCAAATCGCGACCCGTGTACTGGCGCTTGCATAACATGAGAACGCGCATTAGGCGGCTCCGGTCTCGTGCACAACGGAAGCGATCATCGCAAGATTGGACGCTGCGACTCCATCGATGGCGTAATGTGCCTCCACGATTTCACGGGCGCGCCTGCCTCGCGCCAACCAATCCGAGTCCGGCGAGGAAAACATCTCGGCCAGCGCGGCATCAAGTGAGCCACTGTCGTCTGGCGCACACGTCCAGCCCGCGCCCATCTCGATCTCCTTGTCGATTCCCCCACAGCGGGTACATAGCACGGGCAAACTCGCCTCCATGGCCTCCAGCGCAGAATTCGACATACCTTCGTATCGCGAAGGCAGCACAAACACATCCGCATCACGGAGCGCGTCCCGGATCCCCTTGGCCGGACAGACCCCGGCGAATACGACCTCTTCGTCAATGCCGAGCGCCTCGACCTGGCGTCGGAGCGACTCCCGCATTGCCCCATCGCCCCAGAGCGTCAAGCGGAAGCGTGCTCCTGCGCGCCGGCGCGCGGCCAGTGCAGGCAGGAGCAGGTCGAGCCCCTTCTGCGGCTCGAAGCGCCCTGTCCAGACCAGTCGCCGGACTTCGGCCACCTCCCTGCGTGCTATCGGCGGGAGGATGGGAATTCCATTCGGGATAGCCGTCCTGCGAGCACGGCGGAGCCCTAGGGCATCGAGATCCACTGCTGTCTCGGCATTGATCAGGTTGAAGCAGTCCACCTCGCTGTCAAGCAGCCTCAACCATACGCGCGCCAACGGCAGCGAACGCAGGAAATAGGCGTCGCCCGTCCCCCGTGCATTGATCGGGACGGCCACGATCTTCCAGTGGCAGAAACCTAAGAACCGCCACAAGGCAACGCCGACGACGCCATCACCAAGCCCACGACAATAGGCTACGTCGAAGTCCGTCCGCCGCAACACCACCAGCCTGAGAAGCGAGAGCGCATATCCGAGTCCGCGACCAATCCGCCCAAGCCGAGGCCATGTCCGAAGGTGGTGCGTACGCACGCGATAGCCTCCGATCTCCTGCACGCCGTCCGGGATTCTGTGCCCAGCCACCTCGACATCAGCACCCAAGGCGCGCCACGCCCCGACCAATCGAGCAACCTGAATTTCGGCACCGCCGAGCACATGTGACGGCAGATTGGCCAAGACGAGGATCCGCGGCAATGCGTCAGGCATGGTACTCGCTCCATGACCGGAACATCAGCAACGCCCAAAGTGCGTATCCATGGTCAGCGCGCCGCACAAGATGCTCATCCCAAAGCCAGCGCGCATACATCGGATCGAGCAGGGGTTCGCGCGCGAGCGCCGACCGTGACAGTAGTGAATCCGCCCATTCGCGCAGCGGGCCACGAAGCCATTCCGAAACAGGCACATCAAAGCCCTGCTTCCTTCGTAAGGCCGTGCCGGGCGGCACTGATTCCCGCGCCAGCTGCCTGAGCAGCCGCTTGCCTACCCCGTCCCGCGCATGCCAGTGCGAAGGCATGCGCCATGCGAGTTCCAGCAATCGCGGATCCAGAAGAGGGACCCGCAACTCAAGTCCGACGGACATGCTCGCGCGGTCGAGCTTGGCATGAATTCCCTCGGGCAAGGAAAAGGCTTGGTCGAGAAAGCGCAACCGCTCGCCTACTCCAGCGCCAGCCAGCGGGGCGGGCAAGTCCGGCCACGCGGGATCGACCGCGCGCACCACGGCACGGGCGCCTGGGAACCGCATCAGCGCAGCGCCGTAATCCTCANNTCCAATCCTGCCGGCCTGGCGAAGCATCCGGCTGCGCGTTTCGCCGGCCGGACAGGCCCTGCCCGTAAGCCCAAAAACATTGGCCACGGCGCGACGAATGGAGTAGGGAAACTTCCCAACGCCCGCCCAGATGCGTTCGGCATCAAGGTACCGCTGGTAACCGTGGAACACCTCATCACCGCCGTCGCCGGTCAGCGCCACAACAACCTGCCGCCGAGCGGCTTCCGAGACCAACATAGCCGGCAGCTGCGCCGCATCCGCGAATGGCTCGTCATAAATCTCGGGCAAGCGGCCCACCAGAGAAAGTGCCGCCCCCGTCGGGAGGTTTACCTGGGTGTGCTGGGTGCCGAAATACCGGGCCGTTGCGAGGGCATAGTCCGCCTCGTCAATTGCCGGCACGTCGAAACCCACGGTAAAGGTACGCACGGGCCGGCTGGACTGGCGGGNNCGACGGGTACGTCGGCGAGCATTCGCAAGCGCACCGCGTCGTCGATAGTTTCCCTGACCGCAGCCAGCGCCGCCTCCTCGCCTTCCGTCCAGGGCGATGCCTTGGCGCGCGCGACCACGTCCTCGAGCTTCCACCAACGCTCCGCCCTGCGCGAAAACTCGGAAACGCAGGGCCGCCAGTCCGCATCATCGGCCGACAGCCTTAGGAGGCTCCCTGCAGGCAGCTTGAAAACGCCCGGGTGGATACTCCACGGGGCTGGAACGTAGCCAACTTCAAGCAACCATGCGAGCGCGTCCGGGTCCACGGCATGCCGCCATGCCGGGTGACGGCGGAACGCCTTGAGTTCCGAAGCGAAGACGAGGTCATGGCCGACCGCACCTACGTAAAGCGGCTTTTCGCCGGTACGGTCGCGAGCGAGTACTAGGCTCCTTTCCCGACGGTCCCATGCTGCGAGGGCAAACATGCCGTTGCATCGCGACAGCGCCGACTCGACCCCCCACGAAGCGATCGCCTCCAGCAGCACCTCGGTGTCGGAATGACCCCGCCAGAAACGTGGCGAATCCGCCTCCAGCACAGCCCGCAGGTCGGCGTGGTCGTAGATCTCGCCATTGAATGCAAGCACCCATCGGCCATCGGCCGAAACCATAGGCTGCGCGCCCGCGGGCGAAAGATCGAGGATGCTCAATCGACGGTGGACCAAGGCAATCCCGGCAGCGGGGTCGCGCCATTCGCCTTGTCCATCCGGCCCTCGATGCGCCAACGATAGACCCATCGCTCCGACTAGGCCGGAATCGAACGAGCTGGGTCCCAACAAGCCTGCCAAGCCGCACATGGGTTATGGCCTGAGACTAACTAGGACGAGATCAGGCAATACTCGCCCCTCGCGCCGTGGGTGCCTGCGCTGGCGAGCGATCTCTTCAAAAAGTGCAGCGGGGTGGGTCAGCAAATAGGTCGCCAAGCGCACCCCCTTCCGGAGGCGCCCTCGGACGCCGAAAGGCGGCATCGCCTGCACCATCAATGCCTTCACCAGCCTTGCCAGGATTGGCGACGCGCTAGGGAAAACATACTCGGCGCGCATGCCGAGCCGGGTCGCGAGTGCATCCAGAGCCCGCAGGTTCCATCGCGTCAGGTGGTGCGGCGGCTCGTTGAACGGATCCGGCCATGAGTGCTCATAGCTCATCGGCGTCAACGGCACTGAAAAACAGAGCTCTCCGCCGTCTCGTAGAAGCGCGCGCGCATCGGAAAGCAGGGCCACGGGGTCTTCCACGTGCTCAACGACATGCCAGAACGTGATCATGTCGACGCCAGCAGGCCAACGCACCGACAAATCACCAACCCCCCCCTCGATGACCTCCAAGCCCTCGGCACGACACGCAGCTACCACTTCCGAATTATGGTCAAGCCCGAACACGCTGACGCCGGCGATCGATTGCAGCTCGCGGATGAACTGGCCGCTTCCTGAACCAACGTCGATGACGACGTAATCACTGCCCACTTGGCGCGCGTTGCGAGCAATTCGCGACGCACACGCCGACCACTCCCAGCGCCTGGCCGGGTAATAGAACCCGGACCTGGTCAGCCACTTATAGAACTCTGGGCCGGGGCCACGCATTGGGAAGGCAAATTCCAGCGAACAGAACAGGCAACGAGCAAGCCCGGCGGCGCCATCCTCCTGCTGGCCGGGAGCATCCACACCCAGCGCCTGCGCCATTCGCTGCACGGAATCGCACCGACCCATCGCCAAGGTCGCCTCTCCCTTGCAAACCGGGCAGCTGATGGGATCGATCAAGCCGGCTTTCGACATGAGGCCTCGACTCCGTTCCCGCCGTGTGTAACTTCGATATCTTCGGCGCCGAGCGATTCCAGCAACCGCCTGATCTGGCCACGGGTTCGCCGGTGCTTGAACACATCGGTCATCGCGTCATGCGTATCGAGCAACATCCACTCGTAATACATATCGCGATCACGAAGTCCGAAGTGCGGGTAATAATTGACTATCGGATTGAGCCGACTCAACAACAACTGCGCGAACCGCGATTCGCGGTACCGCCAGACAAGCGGGAACCACTTGTCCACCACGCGCTTGACCGCCGCGAACTGGCGCTCCTTCGGCAAGCGCAGGAAGTACCACCGATAGGCCATCCCCGCCACCCCTAGGGGTGGCGGAAGGAAGTTCCGGAACTTTGCCCGGTAATGGTCGAAGACCAAGCGGCCACCCGGGCGAACCCGCGACCACAACGCACGTATGGTTTCTTCAGGGTCGGGGGTGTGCTGCACCACGCCCAAGCACAGCACTAGGTCATAACATGCCTCGGGAAATGGCATGGCACGGACATCAGCCTGCACCAGGCAAAGCGCGGGATGCAAGCCGTTGTTCGCGGCATTCGCAACGACCGCCGACGAGTAGTCGAAGGAATCTACTGTGGCTCCATTCGCCAGAAGCAGCTCGGTGAAACGACCAGCGCCTGAGCCCGCCTCCAGAACAAGCTGGCCTTCCAGCGAGGGAAGCGGACGGCGCAGGCATCTTTCTAGCCGGACGGCCGAAACTGGGATGCCGGTGGCGGAGTCAAGTTGGGTCTTTGGAAACCGTACCCACTGCTCCCCGAACGCACTGGCGTAGTTTTCGCCTCCCACGAAGCGCGGCACTCCGTCGATGACTGGATAGCGGGTACCGTCCGGGGCAACGAACGCGTCGCCTCTCATGACAAGCGGAGCACCCGAGCCGGGGGCAACAAGGCGGGGAAAGCGGTCTTTCATTGGTCAATCCGTGAGCTTGCAGATTCCCCGCTGACCGGCTGGGCCGAACCAGCCTCGCGATGGGGCCTGATTACGTATATCCGGCAGGAGGAACCGGCGAAGCGCGCAATCCGCCGGCGCCAGGAGATGGGGAGCCTTCCGCCAAGCAGCATGGTCCCTGAATACGCCAAGCCCACCGGCGCGGACGCTTCCAAGTCGAAACCCGCGCGTTTGAAGCAGGCACGCCACCAGCGCCCCGAGAAATACCACGCCTCCGTCAATGCGTTCCCGCGCTCGCCATGGCGCGTCGGCCAAGCGAGGTTTGGACCACCGGTGCCCACCGAATGCTTCTCCGATGCGCCCCCGGCAGCCTTGGATGCCAAGCGTCCCAGCAGTCGCGATGCCATCCAAGGGTAATGCGTCGCACTTGTCCACCAACGCCAGGCTGGAGTCGGAAGTATATGTACGGCATGCCCGCCTGGCACGAGCACCCGTGCGGTCTCTCGCAAGAGGGCCTCGACGGCGGGAACGTGCTCAAGCACGTTGGAGCTGAAAACGACGTCCACCGAGCTGTCGCAAATCGGCAGGCACTTACCGTCGTAATCAATGACGGGATGGACGCGTTGCCCTGCATAGGCACTGCTTGGCAGGTCCACCGCCGTTACTTGGTAGCCCATGGCGGCGAGCCGGTCTGCCTGCCGACCCGTGCCAGCCCCCAGATCGAGTATCCGGGCGCCACTCGCCGGCGGCGGCAACCAGGCCAATGCTTCCTCTAGCTCCGCATCGCGAACGCAGTGGAGGTAAGTGATGCTCTTGCTAGTCACGCCTTTGCCCTCGGCCAACCCACAAATACCCGCACCCAGAGCAGGAGGGCCAGCAAGCCCTCAGCGATGACCAAAGCCCAGGCCGCCCCCTCGGCGCCGCGCCGGGGAATCCACCATGCCATCAGCACAACCATGGTCGCGAGTACCAATAGCTCGCTGGCCAGCCGCCATCGGATCCAGCCGTATCCAAGCAGGATGTTCGCACCGAGGATGCGCAGGCAATACGCAGGCACGTACAGCGCGAGCACCCGCAACGCCGGCACCGCTGGCCCAAAGTCCGCACCCACGACCCCCGGAAGTAGCCCGGCACCAGACCAAAGCATTCCCCCGGCGACCAGTCCATACAGCAGGGCCGCGGCTAAGAGCCCCCCCAGCAGCCAAGGATGGGAAGGTTGCCCTGCTCCCGCTCGAAATAGTCGAGGCATCACTGCAGTAACCAACGCATCCACAGGCAAGGTGAGCAGACTCGCAAAGCGATTGGCTGCCGTGTACTGGCCGGCAAGCTCGCCCCCCCCCTCGCGCAGTGCAACAGCTTTGTCGACGGCACCCAGTGCCAAGCCGCTGGCCCAGATGGCCGAAAGCCTTACCCCTTCTCCGAGCGCACCGCGGTCCAGCATTGCCTCCGCCGCCGGAGGCGACAACTGCCGGCGGCAGCGTCGCCAGACCAGGCCGGCACCCAGCAGCGTCGCAAGGACGTGCAAGAGCGCATACGCCCGCATGCCGCCGTCCGAGGCGACCAACGGCAAGGCTAGCACCGCGAGGACCCGTCCGCAGGAGAGCACCACCGGTGCCGCTGCCGCCTGCGCCATTCGCCCATGGGCTGCATAGGCGAAGGCCACGTGCACCACCATTGGCGTACCAACCAGTTCAGCCGCAGCAATGCAGGCCAGCACCTCGACCGACAAGCCGGGGTAAACCATCGATCCCAACAGCATGAAGCCAAGGCAGAGCAGCGCACCCGACCAGGCCAATGCCCGCACGGCTTGTGCCCAGCGTATTCCCAGAAGTTCGGGCGTCCGGGCCACGTCCTGGTACAGGCGCAAGCCTAGCCCGGCACCGGCGAGCCCGCTAATGGCCAGGGCCAGGCCCGCGACGCCGGAGAATGTTCCGTAGCCCTCCACCCCGAGGGTACGTGCCATTAGGATCACCCAGGCGAGTTGGGTTGCCAGCCGCGCGATGTTCCAGGCCATCACTGCCAAGGTGCTGCGGGCAAGGCCACCAATGCGTGGCCAGCGCCAAGCAAATGGCCTGGCCGCTGGTTCCCCGCCACTCACCGCGCGACCCCGCGGGGGTTTGGATGCCAGAGCCGGTAGATGAGTGTTGGGTAGGCTCCGCGCGCCGTCTGGTGCAACCAGCGCGGGACATGCCTCAGCAGCAGTCTCCACACCAAGGCGTCGGGCCGCTCAATTTCGAAGGTGACGCGAAGGGCCTCGGCGTGGACCTGTTCGAACCCGAAGCCTGTTGCGGCGAGGTGGCCCTCAAGGTCGGCACGACTCAAGGGACGGCAGTCGTAGACGCTGCCTCGTCGCCAAAACCTCAGCCACCCTGATCGCCAGGCCTCCGGCCACCAACTTAGGAAGGCGAGCGAATAATGCGGTTCCACCAGCATCCAGCGATTGGGTACCGCGAGATAGGCGATCCCCCCGGGCGCCAGGATGCGTCGAAGTTCCGAAAGATGCAGCAGCTGGGCTTCATCCCCGCCAACGTGCTCAATGACATGGTTGCTCAAGGCCACATCGAAGCAACTGTCGGGAAAGGGCAATTCGACGCCAGCGACGTCCTGGTATTCAAATCCTTCCGTAACCAAGCGGTTGTCCACGACATCCACCGCGTGCACTTCGAACCGACCACTGGGGTGGGTTCCGAAATAGTGGGCGATGCCACCGCTGCCCGTGCCCACTTCGAGTAGACGCAGAGGGCCGCCTCGCTCGCCAAGCCGGAGCAGGCGCTCGATCTTGACGGCCTTCGCGCGACGCGAGGCCAGGTCCAACACGGCATGCGGCTGGCGCTGGACCACATCGNNATCGGTCATGCGGCCGACTCCAGGAGTGCGTTGATCTTGGCCGAGAACACGCCCCAGGATCTGGTTTGCGCGAACTCCCGGCAGGCCGACTCCGATGCCGGCGTTCGGCCACGCTGCAACTGGTCGGTAACCGCCGCCGCGAAGCCGATGTAGTCCCCTGGTGGAACCAGGCGACCAGTTAGCCCCTCCGCAATGGCATCCGGCACACCGCCCACGCGGAAGGCCACGCTGGCCAACCCGAAGCTGGCGGCTTCCAGCGCCACCATGCCGAAGCCTTCGACGTCGCCCGGCTCATCCAGCACCGGGAATACGTGACAGTCAGCACTCGCCAGGGCCGATTCCAACGTCGCCTGGTCGCAACGCCCGGCGAAGAAGACGTGCCCCTGAACGCCCGCCTCGGTGGCCGCCTGCTTGATCCTGGACTCCTCGCCCGCCCGAACCCCATGAAGCGCTTCCGTCGCCTCGGCACCGATAATCACCAGGACGACGTCCGGCACCCGCACCACGATCGCCGGAAGCGCCTCGCGCACAAACGCCACTAGGCCCTTTCTCCGGGTGAAACGCCCCACCGACACCAGCATCGGGCGAGCGTCGAGCCCCCAAAGCGACCGGGCGGGCACGGCCGGCGGCGGCGCCGCCACCAGATCGACACCAGGGTTGACGACGTGCAGGCGGTTCGCCGGCACTCCGCGCGAGCGGGCCAACTCAGCGGTATTCGCGCTATTGGCGAACACAAGGTCGCAGCGCCGGATGAATGGCAGCCAGAGCTTCTGGTAGACCCAGCTCGGCGCAATCACGTCCAGGCCATGCAGATAGACGGCGCAACGTGCGCCTGACAGGCGCGCCGCCGCCCACGCCAGCGGCGCCGTGAGCCCGCTCCCAGCCAGGATCCAGCGCGGCCGGCGTCGGCGTGCCATTCCGATGGCCGCGCGCAGCGCCTGCCGGAGGAACCGATGCAGGGGAACCAGCGGCACCTCCAAAACCTCGCACCCGGCGGCTACGTGGGCGGCGCTGCCTTCCGGCCCGCACAGTATCGGATTCCAGCGCGGCTCCAGACCTTGCAGCAGTCGATGGTTGAGCTTCTCCATACCCCCAACCAGCGGCGGGAAATTGCGGGTGACCAACAACACCGCCTCGCGCGCCGCCATCTTCTTACGTATCCCGGCGATAGGTCAGGGACGTGATTTGTTCGGAGATGAGCCCGATCAGGAAGATGATCACCGAGGCACTCAGCAGGAGCGCGCTCATATTGGTGAATCTCCCCTCGGTGGCGAAGGTATAGCTGTAATAAACCGCGCCGAGCAGGAAAAAGCCGACGCCAACTGGTGCGAACAGCTTTAGCGGCGAGTAGAGGGTGGCAATCTTGAAGATGATCAGGAGGAAACGAATGCCATCCTTCAGCGGCCGGATGTGGCTGGCCGTACCCACGCGCTTGTCCACCCGGACCGCCTCGTAGCCAACCGGATAAGCGCTACGAAAAAACGCCATGGTGCTGGTGGTCGGGTAACTGAACCCATTGGGCAACAGGTGAAGGAACTCGCGGAACTTGTCCGCACGCACCACGCGAAAGCCCGAAGTAAGGTCGAGGACACGGTGGCCCGTCATCCAACTGGCCAGCCGGTTGTAGAGTCCATTCGCCAACCCCCTGCCCACGCTTGCCTGGCCGCCGGCATCGCGGGCACCTACCACCATGTCGAACCCTTCTCCAAGCTTTTCCAGCAGGCGCGGAATGTGGGCGGGGTCATGCTGGCCGTCCGCGTCCATGAAGACGAGCACTTCGCCTGTGGCCGCGCGGGCACCCCGCTTGATGGCGGCCCCATTTCCCATCGAGTACGGCGAACTCAGGACCCGGGCGCCAAGGCTCTTGGCAGTGGACGCCGTGTCATCGGTCGACCCGTCATCCACCACGATGACCTCGGCCCCCGGAAGCACTGCGCCCAGCCCCGGCAATGTCCGCCGCAGTCCCTCGGCCTCGTTCTTGGCTGGAAGAATGATGCTTATCTTCATGAATTCCCCGCATCCACCTGATGCTGGGGTACTTTACACGCACGGCCGGCAGCCGGGACCGGGGGTCCCAGGGCTGGCCGGACCGGCATTTTGGGTTAGAGTTGACGCCAAGGCGCGACTCGGGGAGGAAGGGTGAACGCCAACGCGACTGCCAACCTGGTGGGGATCACCGGCATTGCCCGGCGCTTGGTGCTGGACGGGAACCTGAGCGAGGCCGACGCCCGCAAGGCCCTGGACGAGGCCAGCAAGCAGAAGAAGCCGGTCCACCTGTACCTGCTCGAGAAGAAGCTGGTCACGGCCGCCCACATCGCCGGGGCCAATGCCATCGAATTCGGCATGCCGCTGTTCGACGGCGGCGCCCTGGACCTGAACCAGGCCGCCACCAAGCTGGTCAGCGAGGAGCTGATCACCAAGCACCAGGCCCTGCCGCTGTTCAAGCGCGGCAACCGCCTGTTCGTGGGCATCGCCGACCCTACCAACACCCGGGCCCTGGACGAGATCAAGTTCGCCGCCAACCTCACGGTCGAACCCATCCTGGTGGACGAGGACCGGCTGCGCCGCACCATCGAGCAGGCCCTGACGGCCAGCGACTCGATGGACCAGGGCATGGACGATGGCGAGGGCCTGGAAGGCCTGGAGTCCAGCGCCGGCGACGACGACGCCGCCGACAACCTGGCCGACACCAAGGGCAACGACGACACGCCGGTTGTTCGCTTTGTGAACAAGGTCCTGCTCGACTCGATCAAGCGCGGCGCCTCGGACATCCACTTCGAGCCCTACGAAACCGAATACCGGGTGCGCCTGCGCATGGACGGCATCCTGCGCACCGTGGCCAAGGCCCCGGTGAAGCTGCACCCCCGCATCACCGCCCGCCTGAAGGTCATGGCCGCGCTGGACATCGCCGAGCGCCGCCTGCCGCAGGACGGCCGCATCAAGCTCAACATCAGCAAGACCAAGCAGATGGACTTCCGCGTGTCCACCTGCCCCACCCTGTTCGGCGAGAAGGTGGTGCTGCGCCTGCTCGACGGCAGCGCGGCCAAGCTGGGCATCGACAAGCTGGGCTACGAGGACGACCAGAAGCAGCTTTACCTGGACGCCCTGGCCAAGCCCTACGGCATGATCCTGGTCACCGGCCCCACGGGCTCCGGCAAAACGGTGTCCCTGTACACCGGCCTGAACATCCTCAACACCGACGAGCGCAACATCTCCACCGCCGAGGACCCGGTCGAAATCCGCGTCCCGGGCATCAACCAGGTGCAGATGAACCCCAAGAAGGGCATGACCTTCGCCGCGGCCCTGCGCAGCTTCCTGCGCCAGGACCCGGACGTGATCATGGTCGGCGAAATCCGCGACCTGGAAACCGCCGAAATCGCCGTGAAAGCGGCCCAGACGGGCCACCTGGTGCTGTCCACCCTGCACACCAACGACGCCCCGCAGACGGTGAGCCGCCTGATGAACATGGGCATCGCGCCCTACAACATCACCTCGTCGGTGACGATCATCATCGCCCAGCGCCTGGCCCGCCGACTGCACGACTGCAAGAAGCCCATCCACCTGCCCGAAAACGCGCTGCTGGCCGAGGGCTACACGCCCGAGGAAATCAAGGCCGGCATCACCCTGTACGAACCGGTGGGCTGCGACGACTGCAACGACGGCTACAAGGGCCGCGTCGGCATCTACCAGGTCATGCCGATGGCCGAGAACATCCAGAAGATCATCCTGGAAGGCGGCAATGCGCTGCAGATCGCCCAAGCGGCCCAGGATGCCGGCGTGCGCGACCTGCGCCAGTCCGCCCTCTTCAAGGCCAAGCAGGGCGTGACCAGCCTGGCCGAAATCAACCGCGTGACCAAGGACTAAGCCATGGCGACGACCGCTGCGAAAGCCCCCGCTCCGCGCACCTCCGAGATGCAGCAGTTCACCTGGGAGGGTACCGACAAGCGCGGCGTGAAGATGAAGGGCGAGACCACGTCCAAGAACGCCAACCTGCTGCGGGCCGAGCTGCGCAAGCAGGGCATCAACCCGACGGTAGTTCGGGCCAAGTCCAAGCCCCTGTTCGGCTCCGCTGGCAGCGCCATCTCGGCCCAAGACATCTCGGTCTTCAGCCGCCAGATCGCCACCATGCTGCAGTCCGGCGTGCCGATGGTGCAGAGCTTCGAAATCCTGGCCTCCGGCCAGAAGAACCCGCGCATGCGCGACATGCTGATCGACATCCGTGACAACATCTCGGGTGGCAGCTCGCTCAGCGAAGCCATGGCCCGGCACCCGGTGCAGTTCGACCTGCTCTACCGCAACCTGACCCGCGCCGGCGAAAGCGCCGGCGTGCTGGACACGGTGCTCGACACGGTGGCCACCTACAAGGAGCGCACCGAAGCTCTTAAGGGCAAGATCAAGAAGGCCCTCTTCTACCCCGCGGCGGTTATGGCGGTGGCGATCCTGGTCAGCGCCATCCTGCTTATTTACGTCGTGCCGCAGTTTGAAGACGTGTTCAAGGGCTTTGGCGCCGACCTGCCGGCCTTCACCCAAATGATTGTCAATGCCTCGCGCTTCCTGACGTCCTGGTGGTGGGCCATCCTGCTGGGCGTGGTGGGCTCCATCGCAGGTTTCCTTTTTGCCTACAAGCGGTCCATTGCGCTTGAGCGCTTCGTCGACCGAATGATGCTGAAGCTCCCCGTGATCGGCCAAATCCTCCACCAGTCCGCCATCGCCCGCTACGCCCGCACCCTGGCCCTGACCTTCAAGGCCGGCGTGCCCCTGGTCGAGGCGCTGGAAACCGTGGCCGGCGCCACCGGCTCCATCGTCTACAACGACGCGGTCATCCGCATCCGCGAAGACGTCTCGGTCGGCTATCAGCTCAACGTGGCCATGAAGCAGGTCAACATCTTCCCGCACATGGTGGTGCAGATGACCGCCATCGGCGAAGAGGCCGGCGCCCTGGACACCATGCTGCTCAAGGTGGCCGAGTTCTACGAGCAGGAAGTGAACAACTCCGTGGACGCCCTGGCCAGCCTGATCGAGCCCTTCATCATGGTGGTCATCGGCACGTTGGTGGGCGGCATGGTGGTCGGCATGTACCTGCCGATCTTCAAGCTCGCCGCCACGGTCGGCTGAGCCCCGCATGCTCGACGCGCTCCAGGCCTCGGCCGCCCTGTCGGCCGGCATCGCCCTGCTCTTCGGCCTGC
>DNNT01000159.1 GCA_003497545.1 Arenimonas sp.
CCGCCATGGCCATGCCGGCGTGGCTGCCGGACATCACCATGCTCGCCAGGGTGCACGCCGGGTGGCTGGCCATGGCGAACTGCGTCCACAGCAGCGCCACCATCGCCAGCAGCGACAGCCGGGCACGCAGGCGGGTTTGGCGCAGGCGCTTCATCGTGGGCCTACCTTACTCCCGGTCGGGTGGATCGGGTGCTGACTTCGATCAAGTTCCCGCCGCTGGCTGGAAAATTCGCGCACGACGCCGCCGAGCGGGTCGGTGAACACCAGCCGCTTCGCCAGCAGTTGCAGCGGCGCCGAAAAATCGCCCGGCTCGCGATGCGCCGGCGCGGGATACAGCGGGTCGTTGGCAATGGGCGCGCCCAGCGCGGCCAGGTGCACGCGCAGCTGGTGCTTGCGGCCCGTGACGGGCGACAACGCATAGCGCCAGAGGCCGTCGCCGCGCTCCAGAACTTCGATGCGGGTTTCGCTGTTCGCGGGGCCTTCGGCTTCCTGCATGCGGTAGAACGGTTCGCCCGGCACGATGCGGCTTGAACGCACGTGGGGAAACGCCAGGCCGGGCAACCCCGGCGCCATCGCCTCGTAGTGCTTTTCAATGCGCCGCTCGCGGAACAGCGCCTGGTAGGCCGCGCGCGTTCCCGGGTTCACCGAGAACAGCACCAGCCCCGCCGTCTCGCGGTCGATGCGGTGCAGCGGCACCAGGTCGGTGTTGCCGGTGCGGCGCACCAGGCGACCCAGCAGGGTTTCGTGCACGTGCGCGCCGGCCGGCGTCACCGGCAGGAAATGCGGCTTGTCGGCCACCAGCAGGTCGGCGTCAGCGTGCAGCACGGTTTCTTCGAAGGGAATGCGCGGCTCGTCGGGCACTTCGCGGTAGTAGTGCACTTCCAGCCCGACCCGGTACGGCGTGTCGGGCGCCAGCGGCTTCCCGCAAGAATCCAGCACCCGCCCCCGCGCAAAACGCGCCAGCCATTCCGCGCGCGGCACCGCCGGGAAACGGGCGCACAGGCCATCAAGCACCGTGGACCAGGGCCCCGGCGGCAGTTGCAGCGTGCTGGCGGCAAGCCCATCGATGGCCGGGGGTCGTTTTCGCACCGCGCCAGTGTGCCAGCCGGCGGGCCGAGGCCCTACACTGGACACCGGAAACCCGCGAACGCCACGAGCCCCCGCATGATCCTGACCCTCCCGGAACTGATCACCCCCGACGAACTGGCGCTGATCAAGCGGCTCGCCGGCACCGTCGCCTTCACCGACGGCAAGGCCACCACGGGCGAACTGCTGCAGAAGGCCAAGAACAACCAGCAGATCCCCTGGAACCACCCGGTGATGAAGGAAATCTCCGCCGTGGTCATGCAGGCCCTGGGCCGCTGCGACGCCTTCATGGGCATCGCCCACCCGCGCCGCCTGGCCGCCATGCTGGTCAGCCGCTACCAGCCCGGCATGGCCTATGGCCTGCACGTGGACGCGCCGATCATGGGCGAACCCAACCACGTGCGCAGCGATGTCTCCTTCACCCTGTTCCTGAACGAGCCCGACGCCTACCAGGGCGGCGAGCTGGCCTTCGAAACCGGCAGCGGCGAGGCCGCGTACAAACTGCCCGCCCGCTCGGCCATCTGCTACCCCACCGGCCAGCTGCACCGCGTTCGGCCGGTGGAACAGGGCGAACGCCTGGCCGTGGTGGGCTGGGTGCAGAGCCTGGTGCGCGAACCGGCCGTGCGCGAGATGCTCTACGACCTGTCCGAGGCCCGGGAACACCTGATCGGCAAGGAAGGCACCCAGCGCGCCCTCGACCTGCTCAACAAGTCCTACTTCAACCTGCTGCGGCGCCACGCCGAACCCTGACCGGGGGCGTTGCGACTGACTTGCATCAAGGCGCGGCCGCGGCCGTGCCCGCACCATGGCGGCACGTCACCAGGAGCCCGCCATGGCTGCCCTGCCGCAAGCCTCCCCCTTCCCGCTGGCCGCCATCGCGGCGGCCCCGCACCGCCTGCTGTTTTTCGTGGGCGCCGCCAACGTGCTCGCCGCCATGGCCTGGTGGACCGGCTGGCTGGGCGGCCTGCTGCCCACGCCCAGCGTGCCGGCCGGCTGGATGCATGCCTTCGTCATGCAGTACCAGGTGCTGCCCACCTTCATCTTCGGTTTCCTGCTCACCGTGTTCCCGCGCTGGATGGGCCAGGTGGACGCCAGCCGCTGGCACTACCTGCCGGTCGGGCTGGGCCTGGTCGCCGGCCAGGCGCTGACGCTGGCGGGCCTGCTTTCCGGCTCGGCGCTGCTGCTGCACATCGGCGTGGTGAACACGCTGGCGGGCTGGCTGGCCGCCATGGCCGTGCTGGCCAGCTGGCTGGTGCGCGACCGCAGCGGCAACTGGCACGCGGTGTCGTGTTTCGCGGGGCTGGTGATGGGCCTGGCGGGACTGCTGGCCTTCGTCGTGTACCTGCACCTGCCGCAGGAACCGCGCCTGGCCTTCGCCATGCTAAAGATCGGCACCTTCGGCCTGCTGGTGCCCATCTATTCCACGGTGGCGCACCGCATGTTCCCCTTTTTCGCCGGCAACGTGGTGGCGGGTTACCGCGCCTGGCGGCCGATGTGGCTGCTGGCCGCGGCCTGGCCGCTGTGGCTGGGCCACCTGGCGCTGGAACTGGCGCATCTCTACCAGTGGCTGTGGCTGGTGGACCTGCCGCTGCTGGCGCTGCACGGCCTGATGCTCT
>DNNT01000130.1 GCA_003497545.1 Arenimonas sp.
GGCGCCCGCCTGCAGGCCCTGGGCGCCAAGGTGGCCGGCAGCGTGTCGAAGAAAACCAGCTTCCTGGTGGCCGGCGAGGCGGCCGGCTCCAAGCTCGACAAAGCCCGCGAGCTGGGCGTCGAGGTCTGGGACGAGGCCCGGCTGCTGGCTTTCCTGGCCGAAAACGAGGCTGTTTGACGCCAGTCATCCGGCCGCCCCGGCCCGGGCGTAAAGTGTGCGCATGAAGAACAGCAAGCCCACCGCCACCGCCAAGGCCCTGCGCCTGCGCGCCGACCTTTACGCGCTGATCCGGCGCTTCTTCGCCGAGCGCGGCGTGCTGGAAGTCGAGACGCCGGTGCTGTCCATGGCCGGCAACACCGACCCGAACATCGAAAGTTTCACGCTGCAGTTCGACGGCCCGAAGTCGGCCGGCGCCGCCAGCCGCTGGCTGCGCACGTCGCCGGAATTCCCGCTCAAGCGCCTGCTGGCCGCCGGCATCGGCGACTGCTACGAACTGGGCAAGGTGTTCCGCAACGGCGAGGCCGGCGCGCGCCACAACCCCGAGTTCACGATGCTCGAGTGGTACCGCCTGGGCTGGACCCACCACCAGCTGATGGACGAAACCGCCGAGCTGCTCAAGGCCGCGCTGGCCCTGGCCGGCCGCCGCGCCACTGTGCGCGATACCAGCTTCCGCCAGCTTTACCTCGACAAGTTCGGCTTCGACCCGATGACCGCGCCCGAGGAAGAGCTGCGCTCGCCGCTGGGCGTTTACGACATCAACCCGGCCGGCCTGACCCGCGACGACTGGCTGGACCTGCTGATGACCCACCTCATCCAGCCCTCCATCCCGGCCAGCCGCATCCTGC
The DNA here is from genome assembly GCA_003497545.1 of Arenimonas sp. GTDB lineage: Bacteria > Pseudomonadota > Gammaproteobacteria > Xanthomonadales > Xanthomonadaceae > Arenimonas. The sequence goes on from DNNT01000130.1 coordinate 846, forward strand.
TGGTGTACGACTACCCGGTGAGCCAGTGCGCGCTGGCGAAGATCCGCCCGGGCCAGCCGCCGGTGGCCGAGCGTTTCGAGGCCTACCTGGGCCCGCTGGAAATGGCCAACGGCTACCACGAGCTCAACGATCCGGCTGAACAGCGCGCCCGCTTCGAAGCCGACCTCGTGCGCCGTCGCGCCCGCAATGCCGCCGAGCCGGCCATCGACGAACGCCTGCTCGCGGCGCTGCCCAAGCTGCCGGATTGCGCCGGCGTGGCCCTGGGCGTTGACCGCCTGATGATGGCGCTGCTGGGCACCGACAAGATCGCCGACGTGGTGGCCTTCCCGTTCGAGCGGGCATGAATCGACTCTGAGCCGCCCGCCCCGCGCGCGGGGTGGTTGGACGCGTGTTCATGCGGGCTTGCCTAGATTCAAACCGTCGGCCAGCGGGCCGGCGTGACGGAGCCAAGACGATGACCCGACTGATCCTTGCCGTGCTGGCGCTGGTGGCGGCGCTTCCCCAGGTGGCGCGCGCCGACGAGCGTTACTACCACGACGATGGCTCGCGAACCCTTCGCTGCGAATCCAAGGGCAATCGCGACCGCTACTGCCCGGTCGACACCCGCGGCGGCGTGCGCATCGTCGACCAGTACTCTCGCAACGCCTGCGTGCTGGGCCGGACCTGGGGCTATGACCGTGGCGGAATCTGGGTGGCGCATGGCTGCCGCGCCCGCTTCGAGATCGGCGGCGGTTATGGCCGGCCGGGGTATGGCCCGCGCCCGGGTTATGGCGACGGGCGCCCCGGCTACGGCTACGGCGAGCCGCGGATCGTGCGCTGCGAATCCCGCGACGGTCGCTCGCGCTTCTGCCCGGTGCCCGGCCGCGTTCGCGAGGCCGACATCCGGCGCCAGCTCAGCCGCACGCCCTGCGATTACGGCTACAGCTGGGGCCTGCGCCGCGGCGGCATCTGGGTGGACCGCGGCTGCCGCGCCGACTTCGTCGTGTACTGACGCGACGCCCCGGAAAGGCGAATCCACGGAACCCGGCCTCGCGCCGGGTTCCGTCGTTTCAGGCCCTGGGTTTGCGCGGCGCGGCGGCCTTGCGGGGTGTCGCGGCCTTGCGCGGCGCGCGCTTGCGGGCCGTGGCCTTCTTCGCGGGCGCCGCGGGTTTCGCCGGCAGGGCCAGCCCGGTCAGTTGCTTGCCCAGCGCGGTGGCGAGCTTGAGCGGCGGCATCGCCAGCGACAGCGCCTCGGTGCTCCAGGCCTTGAGCCNNCCAGCGGCGCCGGCAGCCAGTCGGCGCCGGCCTTGCGCAGGCGGCAGACGCTGTCGGCGTAGCGCCCGGCGGCCCAGGTTTCGGCGACGGCGCGCACGGTGGCGGTGACCAGCGGTTCCAGCGGCGTGTAGCGCATCAGCGGCATGGCCAGCGCGTCGGGCAGCCAGCCACGCAGCAGGCCGCGCAGGCCTTCGCGGGTGGCCAGCGGGCTGAGCACGGCCTGGGTCTGCGCCACCGCCAGCACGCCTTCCACTCCCCAGGCCGCCGGCTTGAGCCGGTAGCGCTGGTAGATGGCCTGCACCAGGCCGCGCTGGATGTCTTCGGTGGACTCGCGGCTGCCGGCGAAACGCACGCCCGAGGGCACCAGCGGCCGCAGCAGCGGCAGCACGTCCAGCGACACCTGCAGCGCCGCGCCGGCGCCGGCCTTCACGCAGGCGGCGTGCAGCAGGCCCTCGATGCCGGCATCGGGATTCTCGGCGGGTTTGCGGCGGGTCGGGCGGCTGGCCATGGCCGAAGCATAACGCGGCGGCCGTGCGGCGCGGCTTGGTAAACTCGGGCGATTGACCTTCACGGACGCCGCCATGGATTTCGACCGCTACGACCGCATCCGCCCGATCCGCTGGCAGGGCGACCACCTGGCGCTGCTCGACCAGCGCAAGCTGCCCTTCGTGGTCGAGGACGTGGCCTGCGCCGACAGCGACGCGGTGGCGCGCGCCATCCACGACCTGGTGGTGCGCGGCGCGCCGGCCATCGGCATTTCGGCGGCCTGGGGCGCGGTGCNNGGCGCTGGAGCGCCTGGCCCCGGCGCTGGAGCGGCTGCAGGCCGCGCGCCCGACCGCGGTGAACCTGATGTGGGCGCTGGCGCGCATCCGCCGCACGCTGGCCGGTGCCGGCGCCGACTGGCGCGAGGTGCTCGAGCGCGAGGCCCGCGCCATCGAAACCGAGGACCTGGCCGCGAACCGGCGCATGGGCGCGCTCGGCGCCGCGCTGATCGCCCCCGGCAGCGGCGTGCTCACCCACTGCAACACCGGCTC
>DNNT01000264.1 GCA_003497545.1 Arenimonas sp.
GGGCGATGAGCGCCGCCGAGTTGGCTACCCACAGGTCCATGCCCGACGGGGCCGAGAAGGCCGAGGACCAGAGCCGGCCCAGGCTCGAGAAGGCGCGACCGACGGCGAACTCGTCCATCGTCTTGCCTTCCAGGAGCAGGGCGGCCACTTCGAGCACGGTGAGCGCGTCGTTGCCGGCCTCGGCGAACTCAGGGCTCACGTCGGCGCCCAGGGTCTCCAGGGCGGCCCACATGACGGGGGTGCTGGGCAGGCGTCCGGTCTTGGCCTGCTGCTTACGTAGGACGCCGAAGGCGGTGCCGAGGCGTTCTACGACGTTGGAGGTCTCAAGGTGCCCGGTGGCGCCAATGCGGCCCGCGCACAGCGACGTGTCCTCGGCGTGGATGGCCGAGATCACCTCCTGCGGGCGGCAGGGAACCGGCAACCAGGCGTCGCTGGTGAGCTCCCAGGCAGCATCGTTTTGCGCCACGGCCATCCATGCTCCAGAAACAGGAAATCGGCTTGCCCCCCTCTATGGCGGGATAGTATAGGGGGAACGGGGAGAGTCTTCACACAGGGTAAATGGACATGGCGCCGGCACAAGAAGGCACTCTGTTTCGCGATCACTTCAGCCGCACGGGTCTGACCGACGACGACAGCCGTCGTCGTGTTGGCGAGCCCGCGCAGGCGATTTTCCGTCTCCTGCTGATGCCCGTCGCGCTGCTGTATGTCGGCGGCCTGACGCTCTTCGGTAACGCCGATAGCACGCTTCACCCGCTGGTCGCGCACATCGAGCACGCGCCGCTGGTCGTGATGGCGCTGCTGGCCATGACTTCCGGCCTACTCTCGTCCTGGGCGTTGCTGCTGCGCCACGTCGCGCCGCGCCTGCGCGGGGTGGTCACCTACATCCACGACTTCGGCGGCCTCGCGGTTTTCCTCGCGGCAGCGGGCCCGGAGTATTTCCTGATGCTGCTGCCGATCCTCTGGCAAACGCTCGGCACCGGTTTGCGCTTCGGCCGCCGCGCGATGCTCACCGCAACCGCGTGCGCTGTCGCGGTGTACGTCGCTGTCGCGCTCGCGTCGCCCCTGTGGCTCCAGGATCACGCGCTCTATGTGATGCTGGTAGTCAATCTGCTGGTGCCGCCCTACGTCTACGTGTTGGCCAAGGCCAACGAGCGTTCCGTCAGNNAGGGCCGGCACCAGGCGGTCGTCGCGATGGCCAATGCCCTGCGCGGCCCGTCGGACTCCGCCCGCAAGGTGATTCGCCTCTTGCGCTCCCAGCTGCCCAAGGGGCCCCAGGCGGAGATGGCGGATGAAGCCGTGGCCCACATCGACGACGTCGCCCGCGCGCTGAGCGACCTGGAGAGCCTGGACGATTTCCTCTCCGGCGAACCCATGGTCGATCCTATCCGCCAGCAGCTGCAGCAGGTCCTGGCCGACCCGCTCTCGCGGCTGCGCACCCAGGCGGCCGCCGTAGGCACCAGCGTCACCATCACCCTGGCCGAGGACCTGCCGACGTGGGTCGAGGTGGATCCGCACCGCCTGCGCCAAGTCGTGTCCCTGGCCCTGAGCGCCATCATCCATCGACAGTCCAAGTCCCAGCTCGACATCAGCGTCTTCGTGGCCCCCATCCGTGACGAACCCGATCGCGCCGAGTTGCGATTCGACCTCACCGGCCGGCCCTCGCTGTCCGAACTAGACCACGCCGACGATCCCTCGTTGCTGCTGGCGACCCGCACGCTCGCCGTCGCCGGCGGCCAGGCACTCTGGTTCCCCGTCGCCGGCGTTGATTTCCGCCTCAGTCTGCCGGTGCGGGTGCTGCCGGCGCTCGCCGAGCCCAGTGCCATCCAGTCGGCCGTCGCCGAGGCCGAAAGCCGGCCCTGGGCGATCGTGGTTGATGACCACATGTCGATGCGCGGCCTACTCACGACCCAGCTCACAGCCCGCGGCTATCGCGTGATCTCGACGGCCAAGGCCGATGTGGCCGAGCGCCTCTTCGCCGATAAGCGCCCAGCGCTCGTGGTCACCGACCAAGTGATGCCGCGCACGACCGGTCTGGAGCTGATCGAGCGCCTGCGCGCCAATGACCCGATGCACGCGTGTCGTTTCATCCTGGTCACCGCGCACCTGAGTGACGAAGTGCGGGATCTCGCCGGCAAGCTCGATGTGCACCTGGTCCCGAAGCCCATCTCGGCCCAGCGCCTGGATCAGGCCTTGGGTAATCGCCAGGTTGCGTGAACCGAGCGTTCCTCACCGATTGGGCGCTTTGTCGATGGAGGTAGTCAAGTGCTAACCAAGATCCTTGCCTGGGCTGCCGCGCTGGCCGGCGTCATCGCCTTCATCGTCGTCTACTTCTCGGCCGACATTCCGACGCCGAACGAGAACGCGCTGTATGTCGGGCCCTTGTTATCGTCATCAGACCAGTGCGTTCTGATACGACCCAGGCACGAGGACACGNNGAGGGCGCCTTCCAGGTCATCTTCAGCCCGAATGACAAGGCCCACTTGACCACCTACACCTTCTCCTCTTTCGTGCCGCGCCAGTGTGCAAGAGGCACCCTCTTTGTTGCTGGGCCCGGCTCACTACCCCAGCCAATACCCGCTACTCGTTGTTTTCTCCACGCCCCCGAACCGTG
>DNNT01000312.1:0-3296 GCA_003497545.1 Arenimonas sp.
TGCGCCGGGCAGATCGCCTCGCACAGCTTGCAGGCGATGCAGCGCTCTTCCCCGTTCGGGTAGCGGCGCAGCGCGTGCAGGCCGCGGAAGCGCGGCGACTGCGGGGTCTTCTCGAACGGGTAGTTGAGCGTGTACTTGGGCTTGAACAGGTAGCCCAGGGTCAGCTTCATGCCGGCCAGGAGCTCCAGCAGCATGAGGCTCTTGAGGTAGTTGGCGATGCGGTTCATGGCTTCCTCAGGCGCCCAGCGTGAACCATTCGTTGTAGGCCATGATGGCCGTCACGAAGATCCAGAAGATCGTGATGGGGATGAACACCTTCCAGCCCAGGCGCATGATCTGGTCGTAGCGATAGCGCGGGAAGGTGGCGCGGAACCACAGGAAGCTGAAGGCGAAGAACAGGAACTTGGCCGCCAGCCACCACCAGCCCGGCTCACCCAGGAAGCCCCACGACGCCGGGAACGGCGACAGCCAGCCGCCCAGGAACAGCACGGCGGTCAGGAAGCTCACCAGCATCATGTTGGCGTATTCGGCCAGGAAGAAGATGGCGAAGGCCGAGCCGGAGTACTCGACGTGGAAACCGGCCACGATCTCCGACTCGCCCTCGGCGACGTCGAAGGGCGCGCGGTTGGTCTCGGCCACGCCGGAGATGAAGTAGATGATGAACAGCGGGAACAGCGGGACGAAGAACCACTCGAGCAGGCCGCCGTTGCCGGCCTGGGCCATCACGATCTCGCTCAGGTTCATGGTGCCCGCGGCCACGAGCACGCCCACCAGGGCGAAGCCCATGGCGATTTCGTAGCTGATCACCTGCGCCGCCGAACGCAGCGCACCCAGCACGGCGTACTTGGAGTTCGAAGCCCAGCCGCCGACGATGATGCCGTACACGCCCATCGAAGTCAGGGCCAGCAGCACCAGCAGGCCGGCGTTGACGTCGGCCAGCACCACACCATCGTCGAACGGGATCACCGCCCACGCGGCCAGCGCCGGCGCCAGCGCCAGCAGCGGCGCCAGCCGGAACAGCAGCGGGCTGGCATTGGTCGGGACCACCAGCTCCTTGAACAGCATCTTGAACACGTCGGCGAAGGCCTGGATGAAGCCGATGCCCAGGAAGCCGCCGATGAACTGCGGTCCGTGGCGCACGTGCATCCAGCCGATCACCTTGCGCTCGGCCAGCGTGTAGAAGGCCACGCCCACGACCACCGGCAGGGTGATCACGAGGATCTTGACCAGGGTCCAGACGACCAGGCCGATGTCGCCGAAGGCCAGGAAGAATTCGCGGATCGGGTCGATCATCGTCAGGCTCCCACCACCGCGAGCCGGGCCGCAGGCGCGATCGGCGCCGTGGCCTCGTAGCTGTTCTCGATCCAGGCGGCGCCCTTGGCGACGCGGGCGCTGATGGCGACCGGCAGCACGGCGTTGCCGTGGCCGTCGCCGAGCTTGGCCATGGCGCCCTCGGACAGGCCGCGCGCCAGCGCGTCCTCCGGGTGCAGCACCAGGCGCGCGCCCACCGTCAACGGGTGCGCGTTGAGCGCGGCGGAACGACGCAGCACCGCGTCACCGCGGTAGATCGGCGTGCTGTCGATGCGCTCCAGGCCGGGTTCGGAGGTCGGCGCGGCCGCAAGGCCGGTGCCGGCGACGGGCGCCTGCGGCTGCAGGCCGGCGCGCAGGCCGGCCAGGTCGGTGAAGGTGAAACCCGGCAGGCTGAGCTGGCCACCGAGGGCACGCAGCACGCGCCAGCCAGCGCGGGCATCGCCCGGCAGCTTGGCGCCGGCCTGGGTGGACTGGTCGGTGCCGTCGAGGTTGGTCAGCGTGGCCTCGGTCTCGGGCAGCAGGCCGATCGGCAGGATCACCTGGGCCAGCTTCTTGAGCTCTTCGCTGGCGTAGGCCGCGAAAGCAACGACCTTGGCGCCGGCCAGGGCCCGGAGCGCCTGGGCGCCGTGCGCGAAGTCGTACTGCGGCTCGATGCCGTAAAGCAGGTAGGCCGGCATCGGCTGGGCCAGCATGGCGCCGGCGTCCTTGCCCTGCCCCTGCGGACGCAGGCCGTGGCGCGCCAGGCCCACGGCGTTGGCGCCCTGCGGGATGCGGTTCAGGCGGGCGCCGCTGGCCGTGGCCAGGGCACGCGCGGTGGCGCGCAGCCACGAAGCCTGCGGGTGGTTTTCGGCCATCTCGCCCAGCACGATCACGGCCTGGCCGCCCTTCTTCAGGGCCTCGGCCATGGCCTGGGCGGCCTCGAAGGCCTCGGCGGGCACGCCGCCCGGCAGCGTGGCGCCAGCGGCCTGGGCCACCGCGGCCAGCGCACCCGGCAGCAGCGACGGCGCGACCACGCGCTTGCCGGCCACCGGGAAGGTGAAGTCGAAGTCCACCGGGTTGATGGCGAACACCTTGGCGCCGCGCTTGCCGGCCTTGTGCAGGCGCTGGTGCAGCAGCGGCACTTCGTGGCGCAGGTTGCAGCCGACCAGCAGCACGGCGTCGGCGTTCTCGAGCTCCGCGGCCGGCAGTTCGAACGGCTCGGCGAACGCGGCGTCGGCGAAGTCGGTGGCACGCAGGCGATGGTCGACGTGGCCGGTGCCCAGGCCCTTGGCCAGGGCCGCCAGCAGCGCGCCTTCTTCATTCGAGGTGGCCGGGTGGGCCAGCACGCCCAGCGATTCACCGGCGTCCTTGAGCAGCTTGCCGGCCAGCGCCAGCGCCTCGTCCCACGAGGCCTCGCGCCAGGCGTCGCCATCGCGCACCAGCGGTCGGGTGGCGCGGTCGGCGGCCAGCAGGCCCTGGTGCGAGTAGCGGTCCCGGTCCGACAGCCAGCACTCGTTCACGGCCTCGTTGTCGCGCGGCACGGTGCGCAGCACTTCGCCGCGGCGGGCGTGCAGGAACAGGTTCGAACCGAGCGCGTCGTGGTAGCCGACGGATTCGCGCGCCACCAGCTCCCAGGCGCGGGCGCGGAAGCGGAACACCTTGTTGGTGAGCGCGCCCACCGGGCACACGTCGATGACGTTGCCCGAGAGTTCGGTCATCAGCGGCTTGCCGTCGTAGGTGCCGATCTGCAGGCGCTCGCCGCGGTTCATGCCGCCCAGTTCGAAGGTGCCGGCCACGTCCGCGGTGAAGCGGATGCAGCGCGTGCACTGGATGCAGCGGGTCATGTCGGTGGCGACCAGCGATCCCAGGTCTTCGTCGGGCACCACGCGCTTGCGGTCGACGTAGCGCGACACCGAGCGGCCGTAGCCCATCGAGACGTCCTGCAGCTCGCACTCGCCGCCCTGGTCGCAGATGGGGCAGTCCAGCGGGTGGTTGATGAGCAGGAA
>DNNT01000312.1:3314-3969 GCA_003497545.1 Arenimonas sp.
TCGTGGTAGCAGAAGCGCGGGATGGCGATACCGGCCTTGTCGGCGGCCTGGATGATCATCGAACCCTTCGGCGCCTGCAGGGCCTTGCCGTCGATCTCGATGTTCACCACGTCCGGCGCGGTGGTGTTGGTGGGCTGGGCGCTCATGCAGCCTGCTCCGTGGTGGCGACCTGGCCCTTGGCGAGGTCGTCGACGTAGAAACGCTTGTTGACGATGGCGTACTCGAATTCTGACCAGAAGTGGCGCAGGAAGCCCTGCACCGGCCAGGCGGCGGCTTCGCCGAAGGCGCAGATGGTGTGGCCCTCGANNTCGAGTCGTAGTCCATGGTGCAGGCCATCATCGTCTCCGCCGGCAGCACCGGCATGGACGAACCGCCCGGGATCACGGCCTTGAGCTTGCGGCCGCCCTTCACGCCGCCGGCCATGGCCAGCAGTTCGCTGAACGGGGTGCCGAGGCGGATCTCGAAGTTGCCCGGGTTGTTCACGTGCCCCGACACCGAAAACACCTTCGGGCCGCCGTTGTTGGGCTTGCCGAGGTTGAGGAACCATTCGGCGCCGTTGCGCATGATCGCCGGCACCGAGGCGTAGGTCTCGGTGTTGTTGATGGTGGTGGGCTTGCCGAACAGGCCGTAGTTGGCCGGGAACGGCGGCTTGAAG
>DNNT01000213.1 GCA_003497545.1 Arenimonas sp.
AGCATGGCGTTGGCGGCGTACTTGGTCAGCTCGGCCGAGCGCTCGTCCATCACCACGATGCGCTCGTGGTTGCGGTTGAACGGCGCGTACAGGCGCTTCATGGTTTCCACCGCCGGCGCCGAGCGCGAGCCCAGCACGATGCGGTCGGGGCGCATGCAGTCGTTGACCGCCGCGCCCTCCTTCAGGAATTCGGGGTTGGAGACGACCTCGAAGGCGAGGTCGGCGCCGCGCGCCGACAGCTCGGCGGCGATGGCCGCGCGCACCTTGTCGGCGGTGCCCACCGGCACCGTGGACTTGTTCACCACGATGGCGGGGCGGGAAAGATGCTTGCCGATGGTGCGGGCCACGGCCAGCACGTACTGCAGGTCGGCGCTGCCGTCCTCGTCGGGCGGCGTACCCACGGCGATGAACAGCACTTCGCCGTGCGCGATGGCCTGCGCGGCGTCGGTGGTGAAGGAAAGGCGGCCGGCACCGTGGTTGGCCAGCACCATGTCCTCGAGGCCAGGCTCGAAGATGGGCACGACGCCGCGGTTGAGGCCGTCCACCTTGGCCTGGTCGATGTCCACGCAGGTGACCTGGTGGCCGACCTCGGCCAGGCAGGTGCCGGTGACCAGGCCGACGTAGCCGGTGCCGAATACGGTGACGCGCATGTTGCCTCCTCGCGGGTGTGGGCCAGTCCCTGCCCTGGGAACGGGNNCCCGATGCGTATTACTTGACGATTTCCATCAGCTCGACCTCGAAGGTCAGCATGGCGTTGGCCGGGATCGGACCGCCGCCGGCTTCGCCGTAGGCCAGCTCGGCCGGGATCCAGAAGGTGTACTTGCTGCCGACCTTCATCAGCTGCACGCCCTCGGACCAGCCCGGGATGACCTGGCCCAGGCCGAACTCGGCCGGCTCGCCGCGGTCATAGGAGCTGTCGAAGGTCTCGCCGTTGAGCAGCGTGCCCTTGTAGTGCACGCGCACCACGTCGGAGGCGGTCGGGGTGGCGCCGTTGCCGGCGCGCTCGACGCGGTACTGCAGGCCGCTCTCGGTGACCTGCACGCCCGGCTTGGCCTTGTTCTCGGCCAGGAAGGCTTCGCCCTCGGACTTGCTCTTGGCGGCCAGCTCGGCGGCCTCGGCGGCCTGGCGGGCCTGCAGCTTGGTGGTGAACGCGGCCTGGATTTCCTTCATCTGCTCGTCGGTGAGCTTGGAGTCGCGCTCCTGGAAGGTGTCTTCCATCGCCTGGCGCAGGATCTCGAGGTCGAGGTCGTCCTTGATGATCTTCATCGAGTTGGCGATGTCGCGGCCGATCATGTAGCTGACCTGGGCGCGCTCGGTCTCGAGGCCGGCGATGCCGGGGATGATGGGCGCGCCAGGCTCGCCGGCGGCGGCCGCTTCGGCCGCGGGGGCGGCNNCTTCGTCGGTGGTTTCGGACTTGCAGGCGCTGAGGCTGAGCACCAGGCTGGCGAGCACCAGCGGCGCGGCGAAACGCAGGGCGGAATTCATCGGGTTACAACTCCTGGGGAAGGCGGGCCGGGTCGGCACGTCGTCCCCTATTGTCGCGGCCCGCCGCCGGCAACTCAACGGCCGCGATCAGGCGTCGCCGGAACGGGCGCGTCGAGCAGCTTTTCGATCGCCGCCACCAGCTTCGGGTCGTCCGGCGTGGTGCGGCTGCCGAAGCTGGCCACCACCTTGCCCTCGCGGTCGAGCAGGTACTTGTGGAAGTTCCAGCCCGGGGCCTCGCCGGTGGCCGCCGCGAGCTCCTGGTAGAGCGGCGTGGCGCCGGAACCGCGCACCTGCACCTTCTCGAACATGGGGAACTTCACGCCGTAGGTGAGCGTGCAGAACTCCTGGATCTGCTCTTCGCTGCCCGGCTCCTGGCCCATGAAATCGTTGGACGGGAAGCCCAGCACNNGGTGTTCACCACCAGCAGCACCTGGCCGCCGTAAGCCTGCTGCAGGTTGACGGTTTCCTTGCCCGCCAGGCGGCGGAAGTCCTTGTCCAGCAGCGCCTGGCCGGCCAGCGCCGGCGCCGCGGCCAGCAGCGCGGCCAGGATGAACGCGGTTCCCTTCTTCATTTTCGTGCCCTCCCCCGGGACGGTCCGGGTCTATGCCATCAGTTTGGGTCCTTTGGCGTGCAAAGGGTGTTGACATGCCGAAACTGGGTGTTATAGTTCGCTACAACACCTGTTCATTACCTCACCAAAGCGGGAGGCGGTATGTACCCCAAGTTCAAGACCAACCTGATGGCCCTGGCCGTGGCGCTCGGCGTCCTGGCCACCGGCTACGGTTTCGGCGCGCCGCCCAGCCAGCCGGTTTCGGCCCAGCCGGACCCGGTGCTGGCCGCCCTCGACGAAGCCGCCGACGACGCCACCCTGGGCGCCAGCGCCAGCGAGGAGGCCCTGCGGGCCGGCTCCCTGCGCCGCGGCGCCCTGCAGCGGCACATGGCCATGCCCTACGTGTCCATGGCCTCCCTCATGCCCCGCCGGGAGTCCTGAGATGAATATCGCCTGGAACGACAGCGCGCCGATCTACCGGCAGCTCAAGGACAAGGTGGTGGCGATGATGCTCGACGGCGTGCTGCAGCCGGGCGAAGCGCTGCCCTCGGTGCGCCAGATCGCCGCCGAATACCAGCTCAACCCAATCACCGTCTCCCGTGCCTACCAGGAACTGGCGGACGAGGAACTCGTGGAAAAAAGAAGGGGACTTGGCATGTACGTGACCGAAGGGGCCCGGGAGAAGCTGCTCGCCTCCGAGCGCGAGCGCTTCCTCAAGGACGAATGGCCGATGGTGGTCGAACGCATCCAGCGCCTCGGCCTGGACATCGAACGCCTGGGGGC
>DNNT01000059.1 GCA_003497545.1 Arenimonas sp.
AGCTCCCCCAAGGCCCCGCCCGCATGAATTCCCAGCACCGCAAGCCGCTGCCCGGCACCGCCCTCGACTATTTCGACGCCCGCGCGGCGGTGGACGCCATCCAGCCCGGCGCCTGGGCGGGCCTGCCCTACACCTCGCGCGTGCTGGCCGAGAACCTGGTGCGCCGCTGCGAACCGGCCAACCTGGAGGCCTCGCTGCGCCAGCTGATCGAGCGCAAGCGCGACCTCGACTTCCCCTGGTTCCCCGCGCGCGTGGTCTGCCACGACATCCTGGGCCAGACCGCGCTGGTGGACCTGGCCGGCCTGCGCGACGCCATTGCCGACCAGGGCGGCGACCCGGCCCAGGTGAACCCGGTGGTGCCGGTGCAGCTGATCGTCGACCACTCGCTGGCGGTGGAGTGCGGCGGCTTCGACCCCGATGCCTTCGCCAAGAACCGCGCCATCGAGGACCGCCGCAACGAAGACCGCTTCCACTTCATCGACTGGACCAAGCTGGCATTCAAGAACGTCGACGTGATCCCGCCGGGCAACGGGATCATGCACCAGATCAACCTGGAGAAGATGTCGCCCGTCATCTACGTGCAGGACGGCGTGGCCTTCCCGGATACCTGCGTGGGCACCGACAGCCATACGCCGCACGTGGACGCGCTGGGCGTGATCGCCATCGGCGTCGGCGGCCTGGAAGCCGAGAACGTCATGCTGGGCCGCGCCTCGTGGATGCGCCTGCCCGACATCATCGGCGTCGAGCTCAGCGGCAAGCCGCAGCCGGGCATCACCGCCACCGACATCGTGCTCTCGCTCACCGAATTCCTGCGCAAGCAGAAGGTCGTGGGCGCCTGGCTGGAATTCCGCGGTGAAGGCGCCGCCGCGCTGACGCTGGGCGACCGCGCCACCATTTCCAACATGGCCCCGGAATACGGCGCCACCGCGGCCATGTTCTTCATCGACGGCAACACGCTCGACTACCTGCGCCTGACCGGGCGCACCGACGAGCAGGTGGCGCTGGTTGAGAATTACGCCAAGACCGCCGGCCTGTGGGCCGATGCGCTCGCCACCGCGCAGTACGAGCGCACGCTGCACTTCGACCTGTCCGCCGTGGTGCGCACGATGGCCGGCCCCTCGAACCCGCATGCCCGCGTCGCCACCAGCGAACTGGCCGCCAAGGGCATCGCCGGCAACCTCGATGCCGCCCGCGCGCAGGAAGCCGAAGGCCTGATGCCCGACGGCGCGGTGATCATCGCCGCCATCACCTCGTGCACGAACACGTCCAACCCGCGTAACCTCATCGCCGCCGGCCTGCTGGCGAAGAAGGCGAATGCGCTGGGCCTGGCGCGCAAGCCTTGGGTGAAGTCGTCGCTGGCGCCGGGCTCCAAGGCCGTGGCGCTGTACCTGGAAGAAGCGGGCCTGAAGGCCGAGCTCGAACGGCTGGGCTTCGGCATCGTCGCCTTCGCCTGCACCACCTGCAACGGCATGAGCGGCGCGCTGGACCCGGTGATCCAGCAGGAAATCATCGAGCGCGACCTGTACGCCACCGCCGTGCTCAGCGGCAACCGCAACTTCGACGGCCGCATCCATCCCTACGCGAAGCAGGCTTTCCTGGCCTCGCCGCCGCTGGTGGTGGCCTATGCCATCGCCGGCACCATCCGCTTCGACATCGAGAAGGACGCGCTGGGCCACCGCGCCGACGGCACGCCCATCCTGCTCAGGGACCTGTGGCCCAGCGACGCCGAGATCGACGCCATCGTGAAGGCGGCGGTGAAGCCGGAGCAGTTCCGCAAGGTGTACGAGCCGATGTTCAAGCTTTCGGTGGAGTCGGGCGAGGCCGTGAGCCCGCTATACGACTGGCGCCCGCAGAGCACCTACATCCGCCGCCCGCCCTACTGGGAAGGCGCGCTGGCCAAGCCGCGTTCGCTCAGCGGCATGCGCCCGCTGGCGCTGCTGGGCGACAACATCACCACCGACCACCTCTCGCCCTCGAACGCCATCCTCGCCTCCAGCGCGGCCGGTGAATACCTGGCGAAGATGGGCCTGCCGGAAGAGGACTTCAATTCCTACGCCACCCACCGCGGCGACCACCTGACCGCGCAGCGCGCCACCTTCGCCAACCCCACGCTGCTCAACGAGATGGCGGTGGTGGACGGCGCGGTGAAGAAGGGTTCGCTGGCGCGCGTGGAGCCGGAGGGCCGGGTGATGCGCATGTGGGAGGCGATCGAAACCTACATGGAGCGCGGCCAGCCGCTGATCATCGTGGCGGGTGCCGACTACGGCCAGGGCAGCTCGCGCGACTGGGCCGCCAAGGGCGTGCGCCTGGCCGGCGTGGAGGCCATCGTGGCCGAGGGTTTCGAGCGCATCCACCGCACCAACCTGATCGGCATGGGCGTGCTGCCGCTGGAATTCCTGCCCGGCACCACCCGCAAGACGCTGGGCCTGGACGGCACCGAAACCTACGACGTTATCGGCGAGCGTTCGCCCCGCGCCACGCTCACCCTGGTGGTGGACCGCCGCAACGGCGAGCGCCTCGAAGTGCCGGTGCAGTGCCGCCTCGATTCCGACGAGGAAGTGTCGATCTACGAAGCCGGCGGCGTGCTGCAGCGCTTCGCGCAGGATTTCCTCGAGTCCGCGAAGGTCGCCTGACCCCGCTTGAGCCCCTCTCCCCTTGNNGTTTTTCCGACGCAACTTACCCTTCTCCCCCGGCCCCTCTCCCACAAGGGGAGAAGGGAGGATGCGTGCCTGTGATCCTGAAGCCCCTCCCCCCACGGGAGAGGGGTTGGGGAGAGGGCACATGCACCAGCGAGACTTCGCCAAACGCCTCCGCCAATCCATGACCGAGGCCGAACGCCGCCTTTGGTACCACCTGCGTGCCCACCGGTTCGCGGGACACAAGTTCCGGCGGCAGGTTCCCCTGGGTCCTTACGTCGTGGACTTCGTGCACTTCGGCGCGCGGTTGGTGGTGGAGGCGGATGGCGGGCAGCACAACGGTTCGCCCGGCGACGGCGACCGCGACGCCTGGCTGCGACGGCAGGGGTTCCTGGTGCTGCGGTTCTGGAACCACGAGATACTGCAAAATACGCAGCTGGTCCTCGGGGTCATCTGGCATGCCCTCGGGGACGGTCCCTCTCCCCCGGCCCCTCTCCCNNGAGAGGGGAGACAAGCGACAGGATCCCGCATGACCCACGCACCGCAGATCAAGATTCCCGCCACCTATATGCGCGGCGGCACCTCGAAAGGCGTGTTCTTCCGCCTGGAAGACCTTCCCGAAGCCGCGCGCGTGCCCGGCCCGGCGCGCGACGCGCTGCTGATGCGCGTCATCGGTTCGCCCGACCCGTATGGCAAGCACACCGACGGCATGGGCGGCGCCACCTCCAGCACCAGCAAGTGCGTGATCATTTCGAAGAGCACGCAGCCTGGCCACGACGTGGATTACCTCTACGGCCAGGTGTCCATCGACACCGCCTTCGTCGACTGGAGCGGCAACTGCGGCAACCTCAGCACCGCCGTGGGCCCGTTCGCCATCGCCAACGGCTTCATCGAGAAGTCCCGGCTGCCGGAAAACGGCGTGTTCCCGGTGAAGGTGTGGCAGGCCAACATCGGCAAGACCATCGTCTGCCACGTGCCCATCACCAATGGCGAGGTGCAGGAAACCGGCGACTTCGAGCTCGACGGCGTCACCTTCCCGGCGGCC
>DNNT01000284.1 GCA_003497545.1 Arenimonas sp.
CAGGCCACCCGCGACCAGCAGGATGACGCCGAGGATGAAGGCAGGCAGTCGCATGGTCGTGCTCCAGGTTCGCCCGGTGCGGGCCGGGCAAGGGTAACGGCCCGCGCCCCCGGGCGCCAATCGGCGTGGTTCAGTCGAGTCGCACGCCGGGCAGCGACAGCACGTAGTCGGCGCCCATCAGCTTCGAGGGCGTGTAGTAGCCGCCCGCCGGCGCGGGGCCGCCGAGCAGGCGCTGCACGATGCCCAGCGCGGCCGTCACGGTGATGTCGTAGCCGTTGGGCGTGCGCAGGCGACGCTTGAGTTCGTTTCCCGCGCCGTCGCGGGCTTCGCCCCAGACCACGCAGCCGGTCTTGCCACGGGTGTTGTCGGACGGGCCGCGCACTTTCTTTTCCACCTGCTTCTTCAGCCAGGCCTGCACCGGGCCCAGGCCCAGCAGCGGGCCGAGCAGGCGCAGGCGACGCAGGCGCGTGGCCGTGGCCGGCGGCACGCCCATGTACACCTCGATGTCGGGGATGCCGGTGGAAACATGGGCCGTGTAGACGTCGCCCCAGGGAATGGTCATGGCGAAACGCTGTTCGCCGTCGCGCTCGAACGTGCGCGTCTTCCAGGCCAGCGGCACGCGTTTCACCACGCCGCCGATGCGCGCGCGGCCGCCCTTGCCCAGGCCTTCCACGCTGGTCTTGGCCGTGCCGGGGCTGGGCCCGCCACCGGCTTCGAAGGCCAGCACCAGCGACGTGGCGGCGGGCAGCTCGCGCTTGAGCTGGGCGGCCAGGCAGTCGGTGGGCACCACGTCGAAGCCGGAACCGGGTAGCACCACCACGCCCTTGTCGCGGGCGGCGGCGTCGTGTTCGTGGCAGAGCGCGAACACGTCGATTTCGCCGGTGATGTCGAGGTAGTGCGCGCCCACGTCCAGGCAGGCCTCGAGCATCGGCCGGCAGGTGGCCGAGAACGGCCCCGCGCAGTGCAGCACCAGGCCGATGCCGTTGAGCCCCGTGCGCAGCGCCACCGGGTTGTCGAGCGCGAAGGCGCGTACGGCCAGGCCGTGCTTCTGCGCCAGCGGCTCCAGCGCCGCCGCGCTGCGACCCGCGAGCACGGGCTTCAGGCCGCGCTTCACCGCTTCTTCCACCATCATGCGGCCGGTGTAGCCGTTGGCGCCGTAGATCATCCAGTCCATGTCAGTGTCCCGCGCCCCGGGCCCGGACGAGCTTGAGGAGCTGTTTGAAGTAGAGGTTCGGGAACCAGCGCTTGAGGCGCCAGCGCATCGGCTCGTGCCGCGTCGGCAGCACCAGGAACTCGCCGCGCTCGACCGCCGCGAACACGCGGTCGGCCACGCCGTCGAGCGTGTCGGGCGAGGTGGCCATCATGCGGTCGGCGAAGGACTTGAGCCGCGGGTCGCCCTGCCAGCTTTCGAGCAGGTTGGTGCGGAAGAAGGCCGGGCACAGCACGCTCACGGTGATGCCCTTGTCGGCCACTTCGGCGCGCAGCTGTTCGCTCAGCGCCACCACCGCGGCCTTGGCCACGCCGTAGCTCATGATGCTGGGCGCGCCCGCCAGGCCGGCGAAGCTGGCGGTGTTGACGACCTGGCCGCGACCGGCGGCGATCATGCCGGGCAGGAACAGGCGGCAGCCGCGAACCACGCCCAGCAGGTTGATTTCCAGCACGTTGCGCCACTCGGCCATGGTGGTGTCCACCATGGCGCCGCCGGTGGCGATGCCGGCGTTGTTCACCAGCACGTCCACGCCGCCCCATTCGCCGGCGATGCGCTCGTGCACCTGCTCCATGGCGTCGTCGCTGCCGACGTTGGCCGACAGGGCCAGGTGGCCTTCGCCGGGCAGGGCGGCGCGGGTGAGGTTGGCGCGCGCGGCATCGAGGTCGACGCAGGCGACCTTGTCGCCGGCCCGCGCATAACGGTGCGCCAGGGCTTGCCCCAAGCCGCTTCCCGCACCCGTGATCAGGACCCGCCGCTGCGCCATCCGTGCACTCCCCGTGAAGCCGGCCCTCGACGGGGCCTGTGCTAGATTTCCGAGCATAACAAGCCTGCCGTTAAACCCACGTCCCGGAGTTGCGCGTGACCGACCCCCTGTTCGACCTGACCGGCCAGACCGCCCTGGTCAGCGGTGCCTCGCGGGGCATCGGCGAAGCCATCGCCCACCTGCTGGCGGCCCACGGCGCCCACGTGGTCTGCACCAGCCGCAAGCTCGAGGGCTGCGAAACCGTGGCCTCGGCCATCCGCGCGGCCGGCGGTTCGGCCGAAGCACATGCGGTGCACGTGGGCGACCCGGCGGCCATCGAGGGCCTGTTCGCCACGCTCGACGCGGCCGGCAGGCGCATCGACATCCTGGTCAACAACGCCGCCGCCAACCCGTATTTCGGCCCCGCCGTGGACATGACGCTCGACGCCTACGAAAAGACCGTGGAGGTGAACCTGCGCGGCTACTTCTGGACCACCGTGCAGGCCGCGCGCCGCATGAAGGGCCACGGCGGCGCCATCGTCAACATCGCCTCGGTGAATGCAGAACGCGCGGCGCCCGGCCAGCTGGTGTATTCGATGACCAAGGCCGGCATCGTCAACATGACCGAAGGCTTCGCCAAGGAACTGGCGCCGATGGGCGTGCGCGTGAACGCGGTGCTGCCGGGCCTGACCGACACGAAGTTCGCCTCGGCGCTCACCGGCAACCCCAAGATCATGGACATGATGCTGCGGATGATCCCGCTGGCGCGCGTGGCGCAGCCGGGCGAGATCGCGCCGGCCGTGCTGTTCCTCGTTTCCCCCGCCGCTTCCTACCTCACCGGCGCCGCGCTGCCGGTGGACGGTGGGTACCTCGCCTGAGCCCAGACACGATGCGAACCCTGCTTCTGCTTGCCGCCATGACCCTCGCCCCCGCCGCCCACGCCGAGAAACTCACGCTCGAAGCTATCACCGGCGGCGCGCCGCTGTCCGGCCCCAGCCTGATGAAGCCGGCGATCTCGCCCGACGGCAGCCGCGTCACCTTCCTGCGCGGCAAGGACAGCGACCGCTTCCAGCTCGACCTGTGGGAATACCACGTGGCCGAAGGCGCCACCCGCCCGCTGGTGGATTCGGCGGTGGTGCTGCCCGGCGAGGAAGTGCTGAGCGACGAAGAGAAGGCCCGGCGCGAGCGCCAGCGCATCGCCGCCTTCCGCGGCATCGTCGAATACCAGTGGGCGCCCGATTCGCAGTCGCTGCTGTTCCCGCTGGGCGGCGAACTGTACCTGTACGACCTGCGCCCCGGCGTGGCCGACCCGGTGCGCAAGCTGACTTCGGGCACGGGATTCGCCACCGACCCGAAGATTTCGCCCAAGGGCAAGTTCGTGGGCTTCGTGCGCGAGCGCAACCTGTGGGTGATCGACCTGGCCACCGGCCGCGAGCTGCAGCTCACCGACGACGGCAGCGACACCGTCGGCAACGGCGTGGCCGAGTTCGTGGCCGACGAGGAAATGGGCCGCCACACCGGCTACTGGTTCGCGCCGGACGATTCCGCCGTGGCCTTCGCGCGCATCGACGAGACGCCGGTGCCGGTGCAGAAGCGCTACGAGATGTACGCCGACCGCACCGAAGTGGTGGAGCAGCGCTACCCGGCCGCGGGCGACCCGAACGTGCGCATTTCCCTGCACGTGGCCGACCTGGATTCCATGCGCGCCGGCCAGGTGGGCGTGGACAAGCCCGCGAAACTGTCGGTGGCCGAGGTGGACCTGGGCCCGGAGCACGACATTTACCTGGCGCGCGTGCAGTGGCGGGCGCCGGGTCTGCTCACCTTCCAGCGGCAGTCGCGCGACCAGCGCAGGCTGGAACTGGTGGAAACCACGCTCGCCAGCGGCAGGCAGCGCGTGCTGCTCACCGAAACCAGTTCCACCTGGGTGCCGCTGCACGACGGCCTGCGCTTCCTGGACGACGGCCGCATCCTGTGGATTTCCGAGCGCAGCGGCTTCGAGCACCTGCAGCTGCACGCGGCCGACGGCGCGCTCGAGCGCGTGCTCACGTCGGGCGAATGGGTGGTGGACGCGCTGCTGGGCGTGGATGAGTCGGTGGGGCTGGCTTATATCGCCGGCACCAAGGAATCGCCGCTGGAAAAGCACGTGTACGCCGTGCCGCTGGCCGGCGGCGAACCGCGCCGCCTGAGCCGCGAACCGGGCATGCACGAGGCGGCCTTCAGCGCCAACGCAGCCGTGTTCGTCGACCTCTGGTCGAACCCGGCCACCCCGCCGCAGACCGAACTGTTCAAGGCGGACGGCAGCAAGCTGGCCACCCTGGTGGCCAATGACCTGGCCGACCCGGCGCATCCGTACGCGCCTTACCGCGCCGCGCACCGGCCGGTGGAATTCGGCCAGATGGCGGCGGCCGACGGCGAGGTGCTGCACTACAGCCTGATCAAGCCGGAAGGTTTCGACCCGGCGAAGAAGTACCCGGTGGTGGTGTTCGTCTACGGCGGCCCTGCCGCGCAGACGGTGACCCGTGCCTGGCCGGGCCGCACCGACGCGCTGTTCAACCAGTACCTGGCGCAACGGGGTTACGTGGTGTTTTCGCTCGACAACCGCGGCACGCCGCGGCGCGGCGCGAAGTTCGGCGGCGCGCTGTACGGCAGGCAGGGCACGGTGGAGGTCGAAGACCAGGTCGCGGGCGTGGAATTCCTGCGTAAGCAGCCGTGGGTGGACCCGGCGCGCATCGGCGTGCACGGCTGGTCGAACGGCGGCTACATGACGCTGATGCTGCTGGGCAAGGCCTCGAGCCACTACGCCTGCGGCGTGGCCGGCGCGCCGGTGACCGACTGGGCGCTGTACGACACCCACTACACCGAACGCTACATGGATCACCCGGAGCGCAACCCGGCGGGCTATCGCGAGGCCTCGGTGTTCACCCACCTCGACGGCCTGCGCTCGAAGCTGCTGCTGGTGCACGGCATGGCCGACGACAACGTGCTGTTCACCAACTCGACCAAGCTGATGTCCGAACTGCAGAAGCGCGGCACGCCCTTCGAGCTGATGACCTACCCGGGCGCCAAGCACGGCCTGCAGGGCGCCGACGCCCTGCACCGCTACCGCCTGTCCGAAGCCTTCCTGGCCCGCTGCCTGCAGCCGTAATGAAAATGGGGTCAGAGAACATATTTGTTTTAAACAAATATGTTCTCTGACCCCATTTTCGAGGTGGGGATCAGGGGGCGAGGTGCACCAGGGCCGGGGCGTGGTCGCTGGGGCGGTCCCAGGTGCGCGGTTCGCGGTCGATTTCGGCGCCGGTGCAGCGTTCGCGCAGGGCGTCGGAGACCAGGCACAGGTCGATGCGCAGGCCCAGGTTGCGGCGGAAGCCGGCCGCGCGGTAGTCCCACCAGCTGAAGGTGCCGCCGTCGGCGTGGTGCAGGCGGAAGCTGTCGTGCAGGCCCAGCTCCAGCAGCCGGCGCAGCGCCGCGCGCTCGGCGGTGGAGGTGAGGATGCTGGCGTCGTTCCACACCGCCGGGTCGTGCACGTCGCGGTCGTCGGGCGCGATGTTGAAATCGCCCATCACCACCAACCGCGGGTGCGCCTTGATCTCTTCGGCCAGCCAGCCGTGCACGGCGTCGAGCCAGCGCAGCTTGTAGTCGTACTTGTCGGTGCCCACGTCCTGGCCGTTCACCACGTACAGGTTGACGATGCGCAGTTCGCCCACGGTGGCGGCGATGACGCGCTTCTGCTCGTCGGCGAAGCCCGGGATGCCCACCTGCACGTCGGCCGCCGGCTGCTTGGACACGATGGCCACGCCGTTGTAGGTCTTCTGCCCGGCGAACACGCTGCGGTAGCCCAGCGCAGCCAGCGCGTCGTCGGGGAAACGGCTGTCCTCGAGCTTGGTTTCCTGCAGGCCGACGATGTCGGGCTGGCGCAGCTTCAGCCACTCTTCCAGGTGCGGCAGGCGCACGTTGAGCGAGTTGACGTTCCAGCTGGCGACGGTGGTGGTGGCGGTGTCCATGCGCGAATGCTAACCGTTCGCGCGAAGGGCGGCGAATGCTTGACCGGCATCAAGGCCATCGGTGAACGTGGGCGCATGCTGGAGCCTGCCCCCTCCCGCCCGGAGCCCCGCCGATGAACGCCCGACGCCCCCGTTACGCCCCCTCCCGCCGCGCCCTGCACTGGCTGATGTTCCTGGCCGTCGTGGCCGCCTTCGTCTTCATCGAAGGCCGCGAGAACTTCGACCGCGGCACCCCGGCCCGCCTGGCCATGGTGCAGGCGCACTTCTGGACCGGCCTGGCCATCCTGGCGCTGATGCTGCCGCGCCTGCTGCTGGCCTTCTCGCGGCCGGNNGCCCGCGAAGGCCCTGCACCTGCTGCTCTACGCCATGCTGGTGGCGCAGCCGCTGCTGGGCCTGTTCACGGCCTGGACCGACGGCAAGGACATCTTCATTCCCTTCACCAGCGTGGCCCTGCCGGCGCTGATGGCGCCCAGCGAAACGCTGGCCCACCAGTTCGAAGACCTGCATGAACTCGTCGGGGAGGCCTTCTACTGGGTGGTTGGCCTGCACGTGCTGGCGGCGCTGTACCATCACTTCCTCCGCCGCGACGACACGCTGCGGCGCATGACCTGACGAGGACTTACACACGATGGAATGGGTGGACCTGCGCAGCGACACCGTCACCCGGCCCACCGCGGCCATGCGCCAGGCCGGCTTCGCGGCCG
>DNNT01000053.1 GCA_003497545.1 Arenimonas sp.
GTCCACCACCACCACGTCCACGCCCGCCGCCGCCAGCGCCTCGATGCGCGCCTCGGTGTCGCCGCCCACGCCCACCGCGGCGCCGGCCAGCAGCTGCTCGTCGGCGTCCTTGGCGGCATAGGGGTTGTCGCGGGCCTTCTGGATGTCCTTGACGGTGATCAGGCCGCGCAGCTCGAAGGCGTCGTTCACGACCAGCACGCGCTCCAGACGGTGCTTATGCAGCAGCGTCATCGCCTCGTCGCGGTTGGCACCTTCCTTCACTGTCACCAGCCGGTCTTTCGGCGTCATGATGTTGGCGATCGGCTGGTCGAGCCGGGTTTCGAAGCGAAGGTCGCGGTTGGTGACGATGCCGACCACCTTGCCGCCGTCGATCACCGGCAGGCCGGAAATCCGCTTGGCGCGCGTGATCTCGAGCACCTGACGCACCGTCATCTGCGGCGTGACGGTGATCGGATCCTTGACAACGCCGGACTCGAAGCGCTTGACCGCCGCGACCTGCGCCGCCTGCATTTCGGCGTTCATGTTCTTGTGGATGATGCCGATGCCGCCGAGTTGGGCCATGGCGATGGCCAGGCGCGCTTCGGTCACGGTGTCCATGGCGGCGGACACGATGGGCAGGTTCAGGCGGATGCCGCGCGTGAGCTGCGTGGCGAGGCTGACGTCCTTGGGAAGGACCGCGGAATGGGCGGGAACGAGAGAGACGTCGTCGAACGTCAGTGCTTCGGCCTGGATGCGCAGCATGGAGCGGCTCCGGGGGATGGGAAGCGCGACATTATAGCCGGCCCGCCGCCCCCGCAGGGACCTGCCGTCAGGACGGTGTGGGGCCGCGCGTCAGAGCAGGCCGAGGCTCAGCCCCGGCCACCAGGTCAGCAGCGCCACCGCCAGGCCCAGGATCAGGAAAAACGGCAGGCAGGCCCGCACCAGGGTGCCGATGGGCTTGTTGAACCGGTAGGCGGCGATGAACAGGTTCATGCCCACCGGCGGGGGGAAGTAACCCAGTTGCAGGTTGGCCAGCATCACCACGCCCAGGTGCACCGGGTGGATGCCGAAACCCGCGGCCACCGGCAGCAGCAGCGGCGTGAGGATGACGATGGCCGAGAAGATGTCGAGCAGCATGCCCACGACCAGCAGGAACAGGTTGAGCAGGCCCAGGAACACCCAGGGGCTGTCCACGTGTTCGCGCAGGGCTTCGAACAGGGTGGTCGGCACTTCCTGGTCCACCAGCCAGTTCGACAGCGCCAGGGCGGCGCCCAGGATCAGCAGGATGGCGCCCACCATGCGCATGGATTCGGCCATCACTCCGGGCAGGTCTCGAAGGCTTATTTCCCTTTTTATACCGACAGTTACGACAAGAACATAAAGTGCCGTCACAGCCGCCGCTTCGCTCGGCGCCAGCTCGCCCGAGTAGATGCCGCCCAACACGATCAGCGGCAGCGGCAGCTCCCAGGCGCATTCGCGCAGCGCGGCGGCCAGCTCGCCGGCGTCGAAGCGGTGGCGCGACTTCGGCAGGCCCTGGCCCACCCACATGGCGTGGGCCGAGAGCATCGCCACCATCAGCAGGCCCGGCACCAGGCCGGCCAGGAACAGGTCGGGGATGGTCACCGGCGTCTCGCCGCCCACCTGCCCCGCCACGAAGCCGTAGACGATCAGCGGCAGCGAGGGTGCGAACAGCAAACCCAGGCTGCCGGCCGAGGTCACCAGGCCCAGGCTGTAGCGTTCGGAGTAGCCGGCCTGGCGCAGTGCCGGGTACAGCAGCGCGCCCAGCGCCACGATGGTCACGCCCGACGCCCCGGTGAAGGCGGTGAAAAACGCACAGGCGACGATGGCGACGATGGCCAGGCCACCGGGCAGCCAACCCAGCAGCGCGTTCGACAGCCGCACCAGTCGCTTGGGCGCCGCGCTCTCGCCGAGCAGGTATCCGGCCAGGGTGAACAGCGGGATGGCGATCAGGCCCGGCATGTCGCCGAGCCGGTAGAACTCCACTGCCACAACCACCAGGTCGTAGCCGGCCAGGTGGAACCCCAGCAACGCCACGGCGGCGATCACCGCGAACAGCGGCATGCCCAGCGCCGCCAGCGCCAGGATGAGGGCGAGGCCGAGCGCCAGGCTCATGCGCCGCCCTCGCCTTCCAGCGGCGGCGGCTCGGCCAGCGCCGACAGCACGAAGCGCACGGCCATCAGCCCGAAACCTACCGGCAGCGCCAGCATCGGCACCCAGCTCGGCACGCCGGCGATGAAGGGCACCGGCGCCTCACGTTCGAAGCCCACCATGCCGGCGCCAAACCAGGCCAGCGCGGCGCAGATGCCCGCCGCCGACAGGTGCGCGATGGCCCAGGCGATGCGCCGCGCCGCTGGCGGCAGCACGCGCGGCAGCGCATCGATGGCGATGTGCTTGTGGCCGCGGGTGGCGCCCAGCGCACCCAGCAGCGCCAGCCACAGCACGCCGGCGCGGCTGAGCGGCTCGGCCCATGCCAGGCCGCCGTCGAAGAACACGCGCAGCGCGATCTGCGCCACCGACAGCAGCAACAGCGCGCCCAGCAGGCCGGCCAGCAGTGCGTCTTCGGCGCGGTGCAGCCGCGCCAGCCAGCGGCCAGGCGCGTCCTGCGCCATCAGCGTGCCCCGGGCTGGGCCAGGGCCTGGCGCAGCGCGGCCAGGATTTCCGGCGAGATCTCGCCCTTGGCTTCCATCTCGGCCGTCACCTGCTCGCCGTAACCGCGCCAGCGCGCGGCCTCGGCCGGGTCGAGCGTGGTCACCACCAGGCCCTGCTTCTTGAGCGCCTCGAGCGCGGCCACGTCGTCGCGGCGCACGTTCGCGTCCATGCGCCGGGCGGCGCCGTCGAAGGCCTTCTGCACCACCGCCTGGTCGGCCGGCGAAAGTTTCTTCCACGCCTTGTCGTCCACCACCATGTAACCGACCACGAAGCTGAGCGGCAGGTCCACCAGGCTGCGCAGCTTGCCGTGCCACTGCAGCGCGATGGCGCCGCTGGGGGTGTTGGCCACGGTGTCCACCATGCCGGTCTGCAGGCTGGTGAAGACGTCGCCGATGGGCAGCGGGATGGTGTTGACGCCGCCGATCTCGAAGGTGCGGATGGCGATGGTGTCGTTCGCCGGCACCCACAGCTTCACGCCGGCCATGTCGGCCTGGCTGCGCAGCGGCTTGTTGCCCATCAGGTAGGCGAAGCCCACGCCGGAGGCACCGAGCATGTGCAGGCCGCGCTGCTCGAAGCCCTTGGCCAGCATCGGGTCCACCACCGGGCGCACCTTGTCCACCTCGGCCCAGCCGGTGAACTGGAACGGCAGGCTGTAGGCGGTGGCGTCGGGGTAGACCATCGACAGTTCGCTCGAGGTCAGCACGCCGCCCTGCAGCTGGCCGAGGCGCATCTTGCGCAGCACCACGGCGTCGTTGCCCATCACGCCGCCGGGGAAATACTTCACCTCGACCCGGCCGCCGGTGGCCTGCTTCACCTCCGCGGCGGCGGCGCGCAGTTCACGCATCCAGGCCGAGCCATCGGGCGCCAGCGTGGCGATCTTGAGCGTCTGCGCAGCCGCGGGGGCGGCAAGGCAAAGGGCGAACAGCAGCAACAGGGTCCGGCGCAGCATGGAGGCCTCGGGGGCGGTCAGAAATAGTCGCGTCCGCTGGCCTGCAGCGCTTGCGCACGTTGCTGGGCCAGCACGTTCATCAGGGTGAAGCCGGGCTGGCGCGGTTCGGCGGCCAGCACTTCGGCCAGCAGCCGGTCGTGCAGCGCCTGGTCGAACACCAGCCGGGCGTAGTACTCGGCCATCAGGGTCTTGGCGTAGAGGTTATGGCCGCCGCTGAGGGCGATCGCCGCTTCGAAGTGTTCGCGGCCGAGCTCGGGCTTGCCGCCGATGGATTCGGGACGCAGCGAATTGAGCACGCCCAGGTAGACGCGGGCCATGCCCTGGTCGTGCGCCGGGTCGATCGCGACCACGCGTTCGAGCAGGGCCTGCACCTTGGGCAGTTCGGCGATGGCGGCCCAGTCTTCGCTGTTGGCCTGCAGGTAACCGGCCCAGGCGGCGCCGAGCGCGTACAGCGTGTCCACGCGCTTGCCGGGCGCCGCGGACACAGCCTCGAGGAAAGGTTCGACCGGGCCTTCGATGGCGGCGCACAGGCGCTTGTCCTGCAGGCAGGCGCCGCGGCGGGCGTAGTCCATGGCCTTGGCGGCGAGGCGGCGCGCACCGAAGACGGTGATCTCTGCCGCGTTGACGGCGGCGGGCAGCAGGGCGAGGGCGGCGGCGAACAGCAGCGGGGCGTTGGCGGCCTTGCCGGGTGTTTGCCCGGCGACGAGGCCGTCGAGCAGCAGCAGGTAGGCCGGCAGGCCGTCGCGCACGGTGGCCGGGTCGTCGCTGGCCAGCACGGCGGCACCCAGGTTGGACGCGAGGCGGTCGCTGGCCTTGCCCATCACCGCCGCGCAGCCACCCGCGGCCAGGGCCACGAGGCCGGCCAGCAGCAGTCGGGTCAGGGCGGGTCGGAGCATTCGCATGGCGTCAGGCTCCAGTGTGGCCGGTCAAGATGACGCCAATGCGGCGTCGAAGGCTTCGGCGGCTTCCAGCGTGTTCTGCATCAGCGTCGCGACCGTCATCGGCCCGACGCCGCCCGGCACCGGCGTGATCCACGAGGCGCGCTCATACGCCGCATCGAAGCCGACGTCGCCCACGAGGCGGCCGTCTTCGAGCCGGTTGATGCCCACGTCGATCACCACCGCGCCCGGCTTCACCCATTCGCCCGGCACCAGGCCGGGGCGGCCCACCGCCACCACGAGGATGTCGGCCTCGCCCACGTGCCGCTGCAGCACCTCGCGCGGGGTGAACTTGTGGCAGCAGGTGGTGGTGCAGCCGGCGATCAGCAGTTCCAGCGCCATCGGCCGGCCGACGTGGTTGCTCACGCCCACCACGGTGGCGCTCTGGCCGCGCACGGGGCGGTCGGTGTAGGCCAGCAGCGTGGTGATGCCACGCGGCGTGCAGGGCCGCAGGCCGAACTGGCGCAGGGCCAGGTGGCCGACGTTTTCCGGGTGGAAGCCGTCCACGTCCTTGCGCGGGTCGATGCGGTGGATCAGGTGGCTGCCGTCGCGACCGCCGGGCAGCGGCAGTTGCACCAGGATGCCGTGGATGGACGGGTCGGCGTTGAGCTGGTCGATGAGCGCGGAGATCTCGTCGTCGGTGGTGCTGGCCGGCAGGTCGTAGTCGACCGCGCGGATGCCCACCTTCTTGGCGGCGCGGCGCTTGTTGCGCACGTACACAGCCGAGGCCGGGTCCTCGCCCACCAGCACCACCGCCAGGCCGGGGGCCGGCTTGCCCGCGGCCAGGCGCGCCTTCACGCGCTGCGCGAGGTCGTCCAGGAGCTTGTCGGCAATGCCCTTGCCGTCGAGGATGCGGGCGGTCATGGCAGGATTATCCCCGAACCCCCCTGCGGACCGCCACATGACCGACACCACCGCCCTCGAAGCCGCCGCCTTCCGCCGCCTGCTCGCGCACCTGCGCGAACGCAGCGACGTGCAGAACATCGACCTGATGATCCAGGCCGGCTTCTGCCGCAACTGCCTGTCGAACTGGCTGCAGGAGGCCGCCGAGGCCGCCGGCACGCCCATGGACAAGGACGCCGCGCGCGAACACGTCTACGGCATGCCCTTCGCCGAATGGAAGGCGCGCTACCAGCGCGAGGCGACGCCGGAGCAGCTGGCCGCCTTCGAAGCCGCCCAGCGCCGGCACGGCTGAACCGCCGGGTCCGCGCACAAAAAAACGCCCCGGCGAGGCCGGGGCGTCGAATTCCCACTGACGGGAAGGAGAGACGGTGGCTCAGGCGCGCTTTCGGGCGCGCTTGGCGGCCGGGCGCGCCGGGCGGCGCGGGCTGCGCTTGGGCTTGAGGAAGCGGGCCTCGAACTCGGCCTCGGCCTGGGCGGCGAAACCGGCGGCCTGCTTGCGCAGCTTGGCGACCTTGCGGCCGGCTTCGAGGGCAGCGGCGTCGGCGCGGGCGCGAAGGGCCTCGGCATTGGCGGCGGCGTCGGCGATCTGCTTGATTGCCTGCTTGCGGGCGAGCGACGCGGCGCCCAGGCCGGCAAGCAGCACGGCACGCGGCGTGAGGGCGACGGGAGCGGGACGACGACGGCGCGGCGAAGTCTGACGGGTCATGGCGAACCTCGTGGGTATGGGCCAAGGCGGCCCGTTTCGCATCCGAGTCTCGGCGCCCTGCCCCGAGTTTTCACACTAGAGCCGGCGCCGGCTTGCGGGGCGCGGAAGCTCGGGCGATGCTGCCCGCATCCCCGCGATGGAGTCCCCCTGCATGGCCGCCAAGAAATCCGCCTGGGCGAAGTTCCCGCACGACGCCAAGGCCTTCGACTACGCCGGCGACAAGCTCAGGAAGGCCTGGCCGGGCCTGCACGCCGGCGACGCCGAACCCTTCCCCGACGACAAGCGCGCCGCCGCGCTGATCAAGGCCGCCGGCAAGGCCGCGCCCAAGGGCATGGAAGCCGCTGAACTGGCCGAAGCACTGCAGGACGCCTGGCGCGCCTTCCACCGCGGTGAATTCCAGCAGGCCTTCGAGGCCGGCAGCGCGCTGGGTCCGGTCGGCGCCTCGGTAGCCTGCAAGGCCATTGCCATCCACGCCACCCACCTCGTGGATGACGAGGACGAGCAGTTGGGGCGCTACGAACAGGCCGGCAAGCTCGCCGAAGCCGCCATCGCCGCCCTGCCCGGCGACGCCAACAGCCACTACCGCTACGCCCACGCCATGGGCCGCTACAGCCAGGGCATCTCGATCGCCAAGGCGCTGAAGCTGGGCCTGGCCACCAAGGTGCGCAAGGCGCTGGAAAAAACCCTGGAACTCGCGCCCAAGCACGCCGAGGCACACACCGCGCTGGGCCTTTACCACGCCGAGATCATCGACAAGGTCGGTGCGCTCGTCGGCGGCCTGACCTACGGCGCCAAGGCGGCGGAAGCCGAGAAACACCTGGCCACCGCGCTCAAGCTCACGCCCGACTCGCCCATCGCGCACGTCGAGCACGCCAACTTGCTGTTGCTGCTGCACGGCGAGAAGAAGGAAGACCAGGCCGCGAACGCCTTCGAAAAGGCCGGCAAGCTCAAGCCCCGGGATGCCATGGAGGCCCTGGACGCCGAGTTCGCCCGTGCCCAGCTCGAATAAACCGCGCGGGCTGGACGAGGCCGAAGCCGCCCGCCGCCTGGCCCGCCACGGCCGCAACGAACTGCCGCCGCCGCCGCGTCGCGGCCTGGGGCGCATCGCCGCGCAGGTGATGACCGAGCCCATGTTCCTGCTGCTGGCGCTGGCCGCCGGCGCCTACCTGGTGCTGGGCGAACCGGCCGAAGGCAGCCTGCTGGCCGGATTCGCGGTGATCACCATCGGCCTGGTGGTGGTGCAGGAGCGGCGCAGCGAACGTGCGCTCGAGGCGCTGCGCGCACTGGGCGCACCGATGGCCGTGGTGCTGCGCGAAGGCCGCGTGCGGCGCATTCCCGCGGGCGAAGTGGTGCCGGGCGACGTGATCGTGCTCGAGGAAGGCAGCCGCGTGCCGGCCGACGGCCCGCTGCTGTCCGCGCAGTCGCTTTCGGTCGACGAATCCCTGCTCACCGGCGAATCGNNGACGAATCCCTGCTCACCGGCGAGAGCGTGCCGGTGGACAAACAACCCGGCGCAGACGGCGACGCGGGGGAAGTGGCCGCCGGCACGCTGGTGGTGTCGGGCACCGGCCTGGCCGAAGTGGCGCGCACCGGCAAAGCCACCCGCACCGGCCAGATCGGCGAAGCCCTGGGCAGCATCGGCGTCGAATCCACCCGGCTTCAACGCGACACCTCGCGGCTGGTGCGGCTGTTCGGGCTGTTCGCGGCGGTGGTCAGCCTGTCGCTGCTGCTCTTCCACGGCCTGGTCCGCGGCGAATGGGTGCAGGGCCTGCTCTCTTCCATCGCCCTGGCCATGGCCATGCTGCCCGAGGAATTCCCGCTGGCGCTGGCGGTGTTCTTCGCGCTGGGCGCCTGGCGGCTGGCGCGCGTGGGCGTGCTGGTGCGGCGCGCGGCTGTGGTGGAAATGCTGGGCGCGGCCACCGTGCTGTGCGTGGACAAGACCGGCACCCTCACCGANNCCAGCCGCGCGCATTCGATGGACCCGATGGACCGTGCCCTGCAGGCAATGGAAGGCCACGGCGCCGCGCAGGCCGAAACCGCGCACCTGCCGCTCACCGCCGAGCTGCCCGCCATGAGCGTGGCGCACGCATGCGAGGGCGGCCGCCTGCGCATCGCCACCAAGGGTGCGCCGGAGGCGGTGGCGCGGCTGTGTGGCCTGTCCGCCGCCGAGCTCGAGGCGGTGCATGCGCGGGCCTCCGACGCCGCGGCACGCGGCCTGCGCGTGCTGGGCGTGGCCGAAGCGGAGCTGGACACACCCCTGCCCGCCAGCCAGTCCGAACTGCCCCTGCGCTGGCTCGGCCTGGTCGGCTTCGAAGACCCGCTGCGCGCCAGCGTGCCCGCCGCCGTGGCCGAGGCCCGCGAGGCCGGCGTGCGCGTGCTGATGCTCACCGGCGACTTCGCGCCCACGGCGCGCGCCATCGCCCGCCAAGCCGGCCTGGACGCGCCCGACGACGTGCTGCTCG
>DNNT01000007.1 GCA_003497545.1 Arenimonas sp.
GGGTTGCCGACGTTCATCATGATCTTCAGCGGCGCCGGCGGCATGTTGCCGAGGTCGGTGGTGGTGACCTCGAAGCCGAGCTTGCCGGCGTAGATGTAGCCGGTGTCGCCCTCGGCGCAGCTGACGGTGACTTCGGCGCCGTCGGGAATCGACTGCATCGCGTCGCCGGTGCCCACCACGGCCGGCACGCCCAGCTCGCGGGCGATGATGGCCGCGTGGCAGGTGCGGCCGCCGCGGTTGGTGACGATGGCGGCGGCGCGCTTCATGATCGGCTCCCAGTCGGGGTCGGTCATGTCGGCCACCAGCACGTCGCCGGGCTGGAACTTGCTCATCTCGGCCAGGCTGCGCACCACGCGGGCGGTGCCGGCACCGATCTTGTGGCCGATGGCGCGGCCCTCGCTCAGCACCTCGCCGCGGGCGGCGAGGGCGTAGCGCTCGATCTGGGTGGCGTGGGCACGCGACTTCACCGTTTCCGGACGCGCCTGCACGATGTAGAGCTTGCCGGTGTTGCCGTCCTTGGCCCACTCGATGTCNNCGCGACAGCTCCTCGACGTCGGCGTCGGTGACCGAGAAGCCGCGGCGCAGGTCGGCCGGGGTGTCCTCGATGCGCACGCGCTCGCCGGGCTTGTCCGAATACACCATGCGGATCAGCTTGCTGCCCAGCGTGCGGCGCAGGATGGCCGGCTTGCCCGCCTGCAGCGTGGGCTTGTAGACGTAGAACTCGTCCGGGTTCACCGCGCCCTGCACGACCATTTCGCCCAGGCCGTAGCTGGAGGTGACGAACACCACGTCGCGGAAACCGGATTCGGTGTCGAGCGTGAACAGCACGCCCGAGGCGCCGATGTCAGAGCGCACCATGAGCTGCACGCCGGCCGAAAGGAACACGTCCTCGTGCTTGAAGCCGTGGTGCACGCGATAGGCGATGGCGCGGTCGTTGTAGAGGCTGGCGAATACTTCCTTCACCTTGTGGACGACGTCGTCCTCGCCAGTGACGTTGAGGAAGGTCTCCTGCTGGCCGGCGAAGCTGGCGTCCGGCAGGTCCTCGGCGGTGGCGGAGGAGCGCACGGCCACGGCCAGGTCGGCGGCGCCGGCTTCGGCGCAGAGCTTGCGGTAGGCCTCGCGGATGGCCTGGTCGAGCTGCGGCTGCAGCGGGGCATCGATGACCCAGCCGCGGATCTCGCCGCCGGCGGCGACCAGGGCGTCCACGTCTTCGACATCCAGCGCGCCCAGGCGGTCGTAGATGCGCTGGTGCAGGTTGTTGTGGGCGATGAATTCACGGAAGGCGTGGGCGGTGGTGGCGAAGCCGCCGGGCACCGAGACGCCGAGGTGGGCCAGCTGGCCGATCATCTCGCCGAGCGAGGAGTTCTTGCCGCCGACCTGGGCCAGGTCGGAGAGGCGGAGTTCGTGCAGCCAAAGGACGTCGGCGTTCAATGCGGTCTCCGTGCGCTCGGGAGTGGGGGCGGCCAGAGCGGCGGGCCCCNNGCGTGCGATGGGTTCAAGCTGTATATGATGCGACCCGAGGGCAAGCCATACAAGCTTGAATTGTCTAGGGATTCGTGCGCCGGGAGGCCGGTGCCGCAGGCGAGGGCAGGGCATGGAAGGGGTTCGGCCGATTTTCTACGTTTCCGACGGCACCGGCATCACCGCCGAGACCATCGGCCACAGCCTGCTGACCCAGTTCAGCGGCGTGGAATTCGCCAGCCGGCGCATCGCCTTCGTCGACAGCGTGGAGAAGGCTGAAGCCGCCGTGGCCGAGATCCGGGCCGCCGGCGAGGCCACCGGCTGCCGCCCGGTGGTGGTGAACACCGTGGTGGATCCGGACCTCAACACCCTGCTGGCCGAAAGCGGCGCCCTGATGCTGGATGTGTTCGCGCCCTTCATCAGCCCGCTCGAGCAGGAGCTGGGCCGGGTGCGCCACCCGCGGGTCGGCCACGCCCATGGGCTGGTGGATTTCGCCGCCTACGAGCAGCGCATCAACGCCACCAACTACGCGCTCACCCACGACGACGGCATGGACATCCACTACGACGATGCCGACGTGATCCTGGTCGGCGTGTCGCGCTCGGGCAAGACGCCCACCTGCCTGTACATGGCCCTTCACTACGGCGTGAAGGCCGCCAACTACCCGCTGACGGTGGAGGACCTGGAAGGGCGGGAACTGCCCCGGCGCCTGCGCGCCCATCGCCGCAAACTGTTCGGCCTCACCATCGACCCGGCGCGCCTGCAGCAGATCCGCCAGGAGCGCCGTCCGAACTCCCGCTACGCCACCCTGGAAACCTGCCGTTCGGAAGTGGTGGCGGCCGAGGCCATGTTCCGCCAGGAGAACATTCCGGTGCTGAGCACCACCCATACCTCGATCGAGGAAATCGCCGGCAAGGTGCTGGCCAACCTGGGCATCCACCGGCACATGTTCTGAGCCTCGCCGGCCGGCGCCGGGCTGCGTGCTAGCATCGGCCCATGCCCGCCATGCACCTGAAAAACGGACTGTCCAGGCTCAGCCGCTTCGAGTGGCTGATGGGCCTTTACGGCGAGAATTTCCAGCGCCTGGTGCGCATGTTCCAGCCGCAGGCGCTCGCCGAAGGTCGCTACGTTTCGACCGTGCCCGGCGGCCTGGAACTGCAGGTGGACGTGCTGGCCCAGCACCCTTACACGGTGGAACTGCGCCTGAGCTACCGCATGCTCGACGCCGCAACGGGTCAGCCCGATCCCTCCGCCTACGTGCGCCTGTACCGCGACGCGCGCCAGGCCGAAGTGACGCACTGCTACGTCGGCCGCCACTGGCAGGACGTGCTGGGCCTGCGCCCCAGCGTGCAGGCCATGGTCAGCCACCGCCTGCGCATGAACAGTTTCCTCAACAAGTGGCTCGACTATCTTGAAGGGCAGGGGCATGGTCCCCACACCCTGTCGGATACCGGCGAGACGCCGGCCGACAAAAAAAGTGCGGCATGTGCTTGACGAAGTCCGGACGCATGTCTAAACTTTCGCTTCTTCCTTCGGTGGGGCTATAGCTCAGCTGGGAGAGCGCTACAATGGCATTGTAGAGGTCATCGGTTCGATCCCGATTAGCTCCACCACCGAATCAAAGCGGCACGCTGTCCCCATCGTCTAGAGGCCTAGGACATTACCCTTTCACGGTAGCGACCGGGGTTCGAATCCCCGTGGGGACGCCATCACGCAGTGATGTCCAGAAAGCCCGGCTCCGGCCGGGCTTTTTCTTTGCCTGCCGCCCGGTGCGAAGATGCCCGCCATGCCTGCCGATTCCCGTGACCACGACGTGCTGCTGGCGCTGCTGCCGATCGCCTCGGTGCCGGCGATGTCCGCCTGGCTGGGCGGCGCGGAACGCGACCGGCTCGCCGCCATCGCCTCGGGCCCACGCCGCGCGCAGTTCCTGGCCGGGCACGTGCTGGCGCGCCAGCTGGCCGTGGAATTCGCCGGCGGCGAACCGCCCGACTGGCACTTCCATGTCGACGCGGCGCAACGCCGCGAACTCGTCGGCCCCGGCGGCCGACGGCTCTGCCTGTCGCTGAGCCACAGCCACGACCAGGTCGCCGCCGCGGTGGCGGAGCGCCCCATCGGCGTTGATCTGGAGCTGTCGCCAGAGCCGCGCGACTGGGCCGACCTGGCGCGCCGGCTGTTTTCCCCGGCCACGGCCGCCTGGGTGCTGGGCGAGGGCGAACCGGGCCGCGGGCGCCGCTTCCGCGAGGCCTGGGCGCTGCTGGAATCACAGGCCAAACGCAGCGGCGAAGGCGTGCAGCGCGCCGCATTCCGGCGCCTGGACCTGCTGCCCTGCGCCGCGGGAGATGCCGAGGCACTGGCTTGGGCGGTGGGCGAGGGCAGCCTGGCCCTGGCCGGATGGCGCGGCATGCGCGTGCGCGCGCTGGAACTGGCGGCCGCCCCGCCTGCAGGCTGGGAATTCCTAGGCTGACCCCGACCACCGGCCCTTGAGCCTGCCCCCCGGGCAGGGTGCAGGATGAGGCCCTGGTCGTCGCAAGGAGCCCCGCATGCGCAAGGTCGTCTACACCCGCACTGGTCCGGCTGACGAAGTGCTCGCGCTTGTCGAGTCGCCAGTCCCCGTGGCCGGTCCCGGCGAAGTGCGCGTGCGCGTCGCCTGGTCGGGCGTGAATCCGTCCGACACCAAGAGCCGCGCCGGCACGCGCTCGTCGGCGCTGCCTTTCCCGCAGGTGTCGCCGCACAGCGACGGGGCCGGCGTGGTCGACGCGGTGGGCGAGGGCGTGCCGGCCGAACGCATCGGCGAACGCGTCTGGCTGTGGAACGCCGCCTGGGGCCGTCCCGACGGCACCGCCGCCGACTACGTGGTGCTGCCCTCGGCGCAGGCCGTGCGCCTCCCCGACGGCGTGCCGCTCGAGGCCGGTGCCTGCCTGGGCATCCCCGCGCTCNNCCCCGCCTGCCACGCCGTCACCGGTTACGGTGGCGTGGCCGGCCAGCGCGTGCTGGTGGCCGGCGGCGCCGGCGCGGTGGGCCATTACGCCGTGCAGATGGCGCGGCTGGCCGGCGCGTCGCAGGTGATCGCCAGCGTCAGCTCACCGGAAAAAGCCGCGCTGGCGTTGGCCGCCGGTGCGCACGCGGTGGTGGACTACCGCCGCGAAGACCTGGTGGCGCGCGTGCTGGCGCTCACCGGCGGCGAGGGCGTGCAGCGCGTCATCGAAGTGGACCTCGCCGCCAACGCCACGCATGACTTCGCCATGCTGGCCACGGGCGGCATCGCGGTGGTCTACGGCAGCGGCCAGCCCGAGGCGCGGGTGCCGTTCGTGCCGGGCATCCTGAAGAACCTGCAGCTGGCCTTCTTCATCGTCTACCACCTCGCGCCGGACGATCGCCAGCGCTGCGAGCGACAGCTTTCGCAATGGCTGGNNGGTGGAAACCGGCCAGGTGGCCGGCAACGTGGTGCTGTCGGTGTCCGGGGAGGCCTGAGCCTCCCCGCTGCCCGGGTTTACTGCGCGCCGCCGTGGCGCGCGTAGGGCGTGGCCTCGCCGTCGGGGCTGATCAGCTCGACGGTGTACGGCTGCACGCGGCCATCGGGCGTTTCCATGCCAGGCGAACCGGCGGGCATGCCCGGCACCGTGAGGCCGCGCGCCGTCGGGCGTTCGGCCAGCAGGCGCTTCACGTCGGCCGCGGGCACGTGGCCCTCGACGAAATAGCCGTCC
>DNNT01000301.1 GCA_003497545.1 Arenimonas sp.
GTTCGCGTCCCTCAAGTTCAAGGGGCAAAAGCTGTACCGCTACACCGATGAACACAAGGCGGAGCTCGACGCCACCATGGAGTTCCTGACCCGCGGCGCCCAAGGCGGCGACGCGCAGCTGCAGGACCTTCCCGATCAGCCCCAACTCGTGGTCTGGTTCGAGAACACCCTCTACGACGCCGGCCGTGCTGGCGCCGCCGGCCCTGTTCCGGGCCTGCTGGCCGGCCAGCTCCCGGTGCTCGACGNNGGCCCCGATGTGGCCCGTGACTTCGTCCAGCGCGTCCGCGACGCCGCCGCCCAGCACGGCACCGTCGCCTGGGTTCGCCGCTACGACGTTGCCGAACACGCCGTGCGCTGGGACACCCACGCCCCTGCGCCGGGCTCGCACGACTTTCTCCTCAAGGCCGGCTGACATGTCCGATCCCCGACCGCGGCGAGCGCCGCCCCTGACCGCACGCGAGTGGTTCATCGCTCTCGTGCTTCCCCTGTGCCTCATCGGTGCCCTCGGCCTGGTGGGGTACGTGCTTCACACCACCTGACAAGGAGTCACCCCATGAAGTTCTTCTCCGGTCTGATCATCCCCGTGTTCC
This sequence comes from Arenimonas sp., assembly GCA_003497545.1. Lineage (GTDB taxonomy): Bacteria > Pseudomonadota > Gammaproteobacteria > Xanthomonadales > Xanthomonadaceae > Arenimonas. Next base: position 591 of record DNNT01000301.1, read on the forward strand.
TGTTCGCCCTGATCGGCGCCACCCTGGCCGAACCCGCCGAGGCCCACGATCACGCCAGCCACGAACTGACCACCTCGGCCAGCGAGGCGGCCAAGACCTGCGACAGCGAGGCCAGCCACTGCGATCGCGCGGATGACGGCACCTGCGCCTACCCCGACGGCGCCTGCTGCAAGTCCGTCCAGGTTGCCTCCGTCGAGACCGAGACCCACTGCGAGAACTGCCAGTGCGAAGCCGACTGCGCCTCCGGCGACTGCCCCGAAGCGTGCGACGGCTGCGAGTCCTGCGACGGTTGCAGCCACTCCGACGGTCACGTCTGCACCGAGTACCGCACCCACGCCAAGGGCCTGACCAGCAAGCACCAGTCGGCCAAGGCGGCCAAGCCGGCGAAGGAAGCGGCGGTCGAGGTCCTGATCGGAGCCGGTGCGCAGGCCATCGCCCGCGCCGCAGCCATCGGCGTCGAGCACTGAGCCACCTGCGTGGTTTTCAGTTCCCCCGCATTCCTGTTCCTGTTCCTACCGGCCGCCCTCGCCTTGTGGTGGTGGGCGGTGGGGCAGGGCAGGGTGCGGGCGGCGCAGTGGCTCCTGATCGCCACCAGCATCGCCTTCTATGCCCTCTGGAATGCCTGGCATCTCCCCATCCTTGCGGGCTTCATCCTCGGCAACTACGCCGCAGGCCAGGCCTTGGCTCGTCGCCCCAGCAAGCCCCTTCTCGCCGGTGCCATCGCCGGCAACCTCGCCCTGCTTTGCACCTTCAAATACCTCGGGTTCTTCACGGCTGCAGTCAATGACCTGACCGGGACCACGTGGGCTGTCTTCTCCCTGGCCCTGCCACTGGGGATCAGCTTCGTCACCTTCCAAGCCATCGCCTACNNGACAGCTACCGCGGCGTGGCGCCCCGGAGCAGCCTTCGACGCTTCGCGCTCTTCCTGGTGTTCTTCCCTCAGCTCGTCGCCGGCCCGATCGTTCACCATGGCGACTTCGCGCCCCAGACGCGCTGGCTTCCGGCCTGGGACTGGCCCCGCGCCGCCAGGGGACTGTTCCTGCTGTGGCTCGGCCTGGCCAAGAAGGTCCTGATAGCCGACCCGCTCGGCGCACTGATCGACCCGCTGTGGGCCAGCGCGTCCCAGCTCAACCTCGTCGAGGCCTGGCTTGCCCTGTGGGGCTATGCCCTGCAGCTCTACTTCGACTTCTCGGCGTATGGGGAGATGGCGATCGGCCTCGGCCTGCTGTTCGGTTTCCGGCTGCCCGTCAACTTCAACTCGCCCTACAAGGCCACCACGATTGCCGACTTCTGGCGCCGCTGGCACATCACCCTGTCCACCTGGCTCCGCGACTACCTGTACGTCCCGCTGGGTGGCAGCCGGCAGGGCTTCCTGCGAGGCCTCGCTGCAGCCGCGGCCACCATGTTGCTCGGCGGCCTTTGGCATGGCGCCGCATGGACGTTCCTGGCCTGGGGCGCCCTGCATGCGGCCTACATCGCCACCTATCGCCTCTGGGTGGCCCTTCGCCCTCGTCCGTTGCCGACGGGGCTCGCCCAGGCCCTGACGCTCCTGGCGGTTGTGCTGGCCTGGCTCCCGTTCCGTGCGCCGAGCTTCGAGGTCGCCGGCCAGCTGCTGGCCACCCTGTCCGGGGTGTCGGCGACGGCCTTCACGGGCTTCACCTCGCCGGCGGTGATGGCCATCCCGCTTCTGCTCGCCCTCTGGATCGCGGTGCTTCGCGCCCCGAACGCGCTCGAGCTCGCCGACCGATTCGACCCCCACCGGCCTGGCCATCGCTTCCTGACGCACGCCGCCACCGCAGCCTCGGTGCTGTGCATCGGCGCGACGGGGCAATTCCTCTACTGGTCCTTCTGAATGTCGCGCATGGACGCCCGATTCATCCGCGAATCCCTCCTGGCCGCAGGCGCGGCGCTCGCCATCATGGTCGGCTTCAACGCCATCACCGATCCCACGCGATCGCTCTACCCCGGTCGCGGCCCGGCCACCCAGGTGGCGAACGATCGCGCCGTGAAGCTCGATGCCCTGGTGTCGCGCTCCAACCCCCCGGAGCTGCTGGTGATGGGCAGTTCCAGTTCCGCCGTGATCCCACCCGACGCCATGGCCAAGGCCCTCGGTCACCGCACCGGCTACAACCTGGCCCTGGTCGACGGCACGCCGGCCGAAGCCCTGGCCATTCTGCAGCGCCTGCTCGCGCAGGGGCGGGCGCCCAAGGCAATCACCTACGGCCTCGACCCGATGCCCTTCGCCAACCCAGGCGGCCTACCATCGGAGCGCAAAAAGCTGCTCCCAGGGCAGGGGTACTGGGACCGCGTCCGCGTGGCCGTCCGCCATCTCACAGCACCTCTCCCCGCGTCGCTGATGGACCACCGAGCGGCGCAATCTGCTCCTCTGGTCATCCTTGATCGCATCGACGGGCGACTTCAGTACCCCCTGTGGGATGCCGCGATCCAGGCA
>DNNT01000311.1 GCA_003497545.1 Arenimonas sp.
GCCTTTCGCCTCAGTCCCGCACCCGCCGCCGGGCGGCGAGGACTCTCACGCTGGCCACCTTCCACGCTGGCCCCGCCGCCGCATCAAGTGTCCGCAGGGACACGCAGGCGTACACGTGCTGGCGGCAAACGCGTGGACCCGTTCAACCCTCCGGGTCAGCAAGAAAGATGCCTAGCCTGGGCCCTGAACGTCACGCGCAAGCATCGGAGCGCAGCCCCGCCTGCCCTCCGTGGGGCGCCCATGCCGGCAGGTACCGGCGGCGCGGCGGAAGCGAGGGTCGCTTCCCGCGAAATAAAGGCTCCACTGAGNNAAAGGCCCGCACTTGTGCGGGCCTTTTCATTTTGCGAAGCCCCCCCTTGGCAAGGGGGGCGCGCCGAAGGCGCAGGGGATCGGAAGCGAAGCCCGGGGCCCACGATCCGCATCGCGGATCGTGGGGTAACTCCTGCCGAAGCAGGAGTTACGGCCTGCGAGCGAGCTCGGCTTCGACGTCGGCGCGGGCCTTGGGCATCAGGTCCTGCTTGGTGACGCCCAGCAGCAGGAGGATCGGGCAGGCCACCAGGATCGAGGACAGGGTGCCGATGACGATGCCGACCATCTGCGATTCGGCCATGCCCTTGAGCGACTGGCCGCCGTAGAGGTACAGCGCCAGCACGGTCAGGAAGGCCACGAACGAAGTGATGATGGTGCGCGACAGGGTCTGGTTGACCGAGCGGTTGAGCACTTCCTTGGGCTCGAGCTTGGACAGCAGGCGGAAGTTCTCGCGCACGCGGTCGAACACCACGATCTTGTCGTTGATCGAGAAGCCCATCACCGACAGGATGCCGGCCAGCACGGTCAGGTCGAACTCGTGCTGGTTGAAGGCGAACCAGCCGCAGACCAGCAGGATGTCGCCCAGGGTGGCTACGACGGCCGCGATGGCGAACTTGAACTCGAAGCGGATGGCGATGTAGGCCAGGAAGCCCAGCGCCACGAACACCGCCGCGTACACGCCGTTGAGCGCCAGCTCGTTGCCGATCTGCGGGCCGACGAAGTCGCTGCGGATCACCCGGCCGGCGTTGTCCGGGGTCTGGGCGGCCTGCAGGATGGCGGTGCCGGTCTGCTCGGTCGGGGTCGCTTCCTGCGGGCCGGCGCCCTCTTCCGCCTCGGGCGGCTGCAGGCGGATCACGATGTCGTTGCCGGAGCCGAAGGTCTGCACGATCGGGCTGTCGTAGCCGGCGGCGTCCAGGCGCTGGCGCACGCCCTCGACGTCCATCNNCGTCCATCGGCTTCTCGAACTCGACCTCCACCACGGTGCCGCCGGTGAAATCAAGCGCGTAGTTGAAGCCCTTGGCCGCCAGGGCGCCGATGGCGGCGACCATGAGGACCACGAACACCGCCAGCGCGGCATGGCGCGCGCGCATGAAGTTGATGTTGCTGTTGGACGGGAAGAGTTCCACGCCGTCTCTCCTGGGAAACGTTTAGATCGAGACCTTGGCGAGCTTCTTGCGCTTGCCGTAGATCAGGGTGGCGATGCCGCGGGACACCGAGACCGCGGTGTACATCGAGGTCAGGATGCCGATGATGAGGGTGATGCCGAAGCCACGGATCGGGCCGGAGCCGAACACCGCCATGGCCACGCCCGCCAGCAGCGCGGTGACGTTGGCGTCGGCGATGGTGCCCGAGGCCTTGTCGTAGCCGTTGGCGATGCTGGCCAGCGGCGTGTTGCCGTTGCGCAGCTCCTCGCGGATGCGTTCGTTGATCAGCACGTTNNCCAGGTTGAAACCCAGCGCCAGACTGGAAAACACGCCGAACAGCATGTAATAGGCACACATGAACAGCACGATCACGGCAAAGCCCCAGATCACGCTGTTGAAACCCTTGGCGATGTTGTCGGCGCCCAGGCTCGGGCCGATGATGCGCTCCTCGATGATCACCATGGGCGCCGCCAGCGAACCGGCGCGCAGCAGGCGGGCCAGGTCGGCCGCCTCCTGCTGGCTGTCGAGGCCGGTGGTCTGGAAGTTCTTGCCGAATACACCCTGCAGCGTGGCGGCGTTGATCACCTCCTCGCTGACGCGCGAGGTGCGCACTTCCTTGCCGTCCACCATCCGCACTTCGGGGATGGTTTCGATGTAGACCGCGGCCATCAGCTGGCCGACGTTCTCGCGGGTGTGGGCCAGCATGCGGTTGCCGCCGGCGCTGTTGAGCTCGATCTGCACCGCCGGCGTGCCCGACTGCGGGTCCGGGTTGGAGGTGGCGTTGACCAGCTGGTCGCCCGAGACGATCACGCGGCGCGAGAGCAGGATCGGGCGCGGCTTGCCGTCCGGGCCGAGCTCGCGGCTGTAGTACAGGCGGGCGTTGGCCGGCACCACGCCGGTGGCCGCGGCCTGCTGGGCATTCGCGCCGTAGTCGATGACGTGGCGGTATTCGAGGGTGGCGGTGGCGCCGATCAGCTTGCGGGCCTCGGCGGTGTCCTGCACGCCGGGCAGCTGCACCACGATGCGGCTCTCGCCCTGGCGCTGGATCACCTGCTCGCCGACGCCCAGGCTGTTGATGCGGTTGTCGAGCGTGGTGCGGTTCTGCTCGATGGCGCCGTCCATGATCGTCTTGACCAGGGTCGGCGTGATGCGGGCGACCAGGCGTTCGGGCTGGGCCGGGTCCCATTCGAGCAGCAGCTCGGGAGCCTCGCGGCCGATCGCCGCGCGCACCGCCGACATGTCGTCGGCATTCTTGAGCAGCACCTGGATGCCTTCGTTGGTGCGCGAAACGCTGGTGTAGGCGAACTTGCCCTCGCGCAGCACGCCCGAGATCTCGTCGGCGAAGGCATTGCTGCGCTTCTCGATGGCCGCCTGCTGGTCAACTTCGAGCAGGAAGTGCACGCCGCCCTGCAGGTCCAGGCCCATGGACATGGGCCGGGCGCCGGCGGATGTCAGCCAGCCAGGCACGGTCGAGGCCAGGTTCAGCGCCACCGTGTACTGGGTGCCGAGCTCGGCGCGCAGCAGGTCGGCGGCGCGGGTCTGCTCGTCCGGGTTGGCGGTGCGGACCACCAGGCGCTCGCCTTCGATGGCGACCGACTTGGCCGCGACCTTGGCCTCGTCCAGTTCGCCCTTGACCCGCAGCACGAGGGCGTCGTCGACGACGGCGCCGCGGTTGGCCGCCACCTGCACCGCCGGGTCCTGGGGATACAGGTTGGGCAGCGAGTAGAAGGCGGAGAGCGCGATCACGATCGCGGCGACGACGTATTTCCAGGTCGAATAATGAAGCATGGGCGACAACCGTTGGCGGCCCGGTCAGGGCCGTGGGTGATTCGGATGGGGTCGGCTCAGGCCGACTTCAACGTGCCCTTGGGCAGGACCGCGGTGATGGCGCCGCGCTGGACCTTGATGGCCACCTTGTCGGCGACCTCGACGGTCACGAAGCTCTCGCCCAGGTCCTCGATGCGGCCGGCGATGCCGCCGTTGGTCAGGACCTCGTCGCCCTTCTGCAGCTTGGCGACCAGCTCGCGGTGCTCCTTGGCCTTCTTCATCTGCGGGCGCAGCAGCAGGAACCAGAACACCACGAACAGGATGATCAGCGGCAGCAGGCTCATCAGCGGGTTGGCGGGCGCCGGGCCACCGGCGGCCTGGGCAGCGGCGGGGGAAACAAGAATATCGAGCAGGGACATGGACTTAGCGTCTCAAGGTGGAATCAAGCGTTCAAGTATGCCACAGGCACCTACAGGGACGTGGCTTCGGCCCGGGCGGCGTGGAAGGCGGCCCGGAACGCCTGGAAGCGGCCGGCCTCGATGGCCGCGCGGATGTCGCGCATCAGCTGCTGGTAGTGGTGCAGGTTGTGGATGGTCGCCAGCATCGAGGCCAGGATCTCGTTGCAGCGGTCGAGGTGGCGCAGGTAGCTGCGGGTGTAGCCGCTGGCGCAGGTGTAGCAGGTGCAGCCCGGTTCGATCGGCCGCAGGTCCTTCTCGTACTTCGCGTTGCGGATGCGCACCTGGCCGCCGCGCACGAAGTAGTGGCCATTGCGGGCGTTGCGGGTGGGCATGACGCAGTCGAACATGTCNNGGCTTGCCCACGCCCATCAGGTAACGCGGCTGGTCTTCCGGCAGCAGCGGGCACAGGGCCTCGAGGGTGGCGTCGCGCTCCTCGGGCGGCTCGCCCACGGCCAGGCCGCCCACGGCGTAACCGTCGAAGCCGATGGCCTTCAGGCCTTCGGCCGAACGCGCCCGCAGCTCGTTCCAGGTGCCGCCCTGGACGATGCCGAACAGCGCCGCGTCGTTGCCCTCGTGGGCGCGCTTGCTGCGCTCGGCCCAGCGCAGGCTGAGCTCCATGGACTTGCGCGCCACCGGCTCGGTGGCCGGGTAAGGCGTGCATTCGTCGAAGATCATGACGATGTCGGAATCGAGCGAGCGCTGCACCTGCATGCTCACCTCGGGCGACAGGAACACCTTGGCGCCGTCGGTGGGCGAGGCGAAGGTGACGCCTTCCTCGGTGATCTTGCGGCGCTTGGCCAGCGACCAGACCTGGAACCCACCGCTGTC
>DNNT01000008.1 GCA_003497545.1 Arenimonas sp.
CCGCCAAGCAGAACCGCCCGCGAGCACTTGACCTGCTTGCCGCAAGGCAGGCCAAAGCATCAATCCGCGTCGCGGAAATCCTTTGACTTCGAGGCGAGCAGGGCGCGGGCCAGGCGGTCGGGCAGGTACTTCGACAGCCCCGCGATGAGTTTGTTGGCGCGGCCGGTGACCAGGCGCGTGCGGCCGGATTCGACCGCGTCCACGCCCAGCCTCGCCACGTCGGCGCTGGTCAGCCAGATGCCCTTGGGCAGCTTGTTCACCTTTTCGCGCATGCCGTTCACGTCGTGGAACTCGGTGTAGGTCATGCCCGGGCACAGCGCCGTCACGTACACGCCGCGCGGGCGGCTTTCCTGGTCCAGCGTCTCCGAGAAGCGGATGAGCCAGGCCTTGGTGGCGCCGTAGAGCGTGTGACCGGCCGTGGGCGGCACCAGTCCCGCCAGCGAGGCGACGTTGAGGATGCGGCCNNGCCGGCGTTGTTGACCAGCGTGTCCACGAACAGGCCGCGGGCCTGGGTTTCCGCGAACAGCTTCTCCGGCGCGGCCGGGTCGGCCAGGTCGGCCGCGATCACCACGCAGGGCACCTTTGCGGAGAGTTCCGCCGCCAGTGCCTCGAGCCGCTCGACGCGCCGCGCCGTAAGCACCAGCGGCTTGCCGCGGCGCGCGTATTCCCGGGCGATGTCGGCGCCGATGCCGCTGGAGGCGCCGGTGACGAGGGCATAGCCGCGGATGTGGGCGGTCGGGGCAGTCGAGGCCATGGGGCGGTGTCCTGGTTCGTTTGGCCCGGGATTATGGCCCGGTCCGGGGGTGTCGCGTCGCGGCCCGCGCCACCGCAGGGTATCCTTGCGCCTTCGACCGCAAGGAGTGCACGCATGCGCCAGAAGATTGTCGCCGGCAACTGGAAGTTGCACGGGGACCGCGCCTTCGCCCGCGACCTGCTTGACGCCATCGTGGCTGCGCCGCGCGCCGCCGGCGTTGAGCTGGTCATCCTGCCGCCGGTGCCCTACGTGGGCGAACTGGCCGACCGCTACGGCCCCCGCGGCCTGGCCTTCGGCGCCCAGGACCTGGGCGTGAACGAGCAGGGCGCCTACACCGGCGAGGTCTCGGGCCGGATGCTGAAGGACGTGGGCGCCCGCTACGTGCTGGTGGGCCATTCCGAGCGTCGCCAGTACCACGGGGAAAGCCCGCAACTGGTGGCCGAGAAGTTCGTGGCGGCCCGCAAGGCCGGCCTGGTGCCGGTGCTGTGCGTGGGCGAAACCCTGCACCAGCGCGAAGCCGGGCAGACCGAATGGGCCCTGGAAAAGCAGCTCGGCCCGGTGGTCGAGCTGGCCGGCATCGCCGCCTTCGAGGGCGCCGTGCTGGCCTACGAGCCGGTCTGGGCCATCGGCACCGGCCGGACCGCCAGCCCGGAGCAGGCCCAGGAGGTCCATGCCTTCATCCGTGGCGAACTGGCTGCGCACGATGCTAGAATCGCCGGCTCGCTGCCGCTTCTTTACGGAGGCAGCGTTAAGCCCGCCAACGCGGCCGAGCTGTTCTCGCAGCCGGACGTCGATGGTGGCCTGATCGGGGGCGCGTCCCTCGTGGCCCAGGATTTCCTGGCAATCGCCGCCGCGGCGGCGAGGTAAAACAGAACATGCTGCTCACCATCGTCAGTGTCATCTACGTGCTGGTCGCGATCGCCATGATCGTGCTCATCCTCATGCAGCGCGGCGCAGGCGCGGCCGCCGGCTCCGGTTTCGGCGCGGGCGCTTCCGCCACCGTGTTCGGCGCGCGCGGCTCGGCCAACTTCCTGTCCACGGCCACCAAGTGGCTCGCCGTCGTGTTCTTCGCGATGAGCCTGGGCATGGCCTGGTACGCCACCCACGGCGGCAAGCCGGCGGCGGCGGAACTCGAGGACATCGGCGCGATGTCCGACGTCCCGGCGGCCCCGGCCCCGGCGGCGGGTGAAGTTCCGGCTTCCGAAGTTCCCGTCATTCCGGCCGCCCCGGCGGCCAACGAAGCGGCGCCGGCCCCGGCCGACGACCCGGCGGCTCCCGCCGAAACTCCGGCGCCGGTCGAAGCCGGTGAAAAAACCGAAGAAAACGGCGCGGAAAACAACCAAGCGGGCTGAACCGCTGGTACAATCTTCGGCCTTCGCACCGCGCGACGGTTCGAAGGCACACCTGCCCAGGTGGCGGAATTGGTAGACGCACTAGTTTCAGGTACTAGCGGGTAAAACCGTGGAGGTTCGAGTCCTCTCCTGGGCACCATCTTCGAAAAGCCCCGCTCCGGCGGGGCTTTTCATTTCCGGCGCCGCGGCTAGTATCGGGGTTTGCCCCGACGGAACGCCCCGCATGTCCAAGCTTCGCGCCGCCCTGCTGATCGCCAGCCTCGCCCTCGCCCTGCCCGTCGCCGCCAAGCAGGAGGAACAGCCGCGGCTGCAGCTGGACGCCGGGGCCACCCGCGCCGAACTGGCCGAACAGCGCGCCCGCATCGAGGCGGCCATCCGCACCGACGCCTATGCCGAGTTCAAGCGCACCGACCGCACGGCCCTGGCCGAGCGCCTGGATGCGCTCGAGGGCGCGCTGCCGGAACAGGGTGCGCTGGCCGAACTGCCGGCCGAGCGCCAGGCCTGGGTTGGCTCCGAACAGGAGAAGCTCAACGACCTGCTCGACCGCGCCTACGCCGACAGCCGCGTCACCTGCGTGCGCCAGGAACAGATCGGCAGCTCGATGCGCAAGAAGGTCTGCACCACGGCGGCGCAGCGCCGCCGCAGCTCGGACGAGATCCGCAACCTTTCCCGTGGCGTGCGCGGCGAGGAATCGGTGGGCTCGCAGCCGGCCAACTGAGGCCGGGCTTGCGGGATGGCGCCGGCCCGGAGGCCGGCGCGACGGCTCAGGCGAAGGGATCCTGCAGCA
>DNNT01000289.1 GCA_003497545.1 Arenimonas sp.
ATTAGTTAGGCCTCATCAGGATCGGGCTCTCGAGGAACCCTGTCCCATGGCCCGCCTACATAGTCGCGCGAAGCCTGCCACCCGCGAGGCAGATCCGCCACTTCCGCTACGGTCTTGTCGCGCTCATACGCACACCCTAGGCAGACGATGAGCCCATGTGCGCTGTCGTTGGTTGTCGTACACATGAACTGCCAGTCGCCATCCTCGTCGTGGGTTACCAGCAACACCGGGTAGTTCTCTCGTAGGACACGAGTGGTGGTGAACGCCAAAGTATTTATCGGGTCTGCGAAAGGCCACTCGGATTCAGGGAACGAATGCAGATGTGCGACGACGGTGGACATGAGGCCTAACAACTAGTAGTGGTTTCTAACCGAGCATAGCGCCAGACCCCGGCCGCTGCATTCAGCCGGGGGAGACAAATTCTCACTCCTGATCAATCGTTTGGCGGACGGCGGACGGCCCTCGCTGCGTCCATCGTCGCTTTGTATGGAGAACAAACGCCGACCTAGCGCGGAAACGCCTTCAAATGACGGTGTAGCGCGGGAGGCTGGTGGCGCTTCGCGTCCCGGCTTGTTGCAGGTCGTTCGCGACCGTATCCGCGCCAAACACTACAGCTTGCGCACCGAGGCGGCGTATCTCGGGTGGGTGCGGCGGTTTATACAGGCGCACCGGGGGCGGCATCCGCGGGAGTTGGGCGGGCGGGAAGTGGCGGCGTTCCTTACGCGGCTGGCGGTGCAGGGGAACGTGGCGGCCAGTACGCAGAACCAGGCGCTGTCGGCCTTGCTCTTCCTCTACCGCGAAGTGCTCGAGCTCAAGCTGCCGTGGATGGACGACGTGGTTCGCGCCAAGCGGCCGCGGCGCCTGCCCTCGGTGCTGTCGGCCGACGAGGTGCGCGCCCTGCTCGAGCTCATGCAGGGACGGCCGCGGGTGTTGGCGTCCCTGCTCTACGGCACCGGCATGCGTTTGATGGAAGGGCTGCGGCTGCGCATCAAGGACGTGGATTTCGACCGCCAGGAAATCCTGGTGCGCGACGGCAAGGGCGGCAAGGACCGCCGCACCATGCTGCCCGCCTCGCTGCAGCAGCCGCTGCGCGAAGCCATCGCCCGCGCCCGCCGCCTGCACGCGGCCGACCTGGCCGCCGGCCACGGCCGGGTCTGGCTGCCGCACGCGCTGGCGCGCAAATATCCGAACGCCGCCACCGAGCCGGGCTGGCAGTACGTGTTCCCGTCCGACACGCTGTCGGAAGACCCGAAGAGCGGAATCACACGCCGCCACCACGTGGGCGAGGAAGCGCTGTCACGCCACCTCAAGCTCGCGGCCCGGCGCCTGGGCCTGGACAAGCCGGTCAGCGCGCACACGCTGCGCCACAGCTTCGCCACCCACCTGCTCGAATCGGGTTACGACATCCGCACGGTGCAGGCGTTGCTGGGGCACAAGGACCTGGCCACCACGCAGATCTACACGCACGTGCTGGGCCGCGGCGCCAACGCCGTGCGCAGCCCGCTCGATGCGGTGCGCTGAACCTCCCGGCGCCCCCGCATCACGACCTCAGCCAGCGCGACATATTCGGGTAATGGGCGGCGCCGCTGCCAGGCACCGCTGCGCCCACGGCGGTCATGCCCGCCTGGGCCAGGCCGGGGGCGCCGAGATAAACCCCGGCACCATAGGTGGCCAGCAACTGCGCGGAAGCACCGTGGTATCCGCCCGGATGGAACAGCACCGCGGGATCCAGCCCCAGGTGCCGGATCGCGGCATACGCCCAGGCGGTGGCTTCCGCCTCCGTGGCATGCGGCACCGACGCTGGCAACCCGACGTCGTCGCTCAGCCCGGACCGCAACGCCGCGGGCGCCGTGGCGATATGGCCCGCCTCGTGCAGCAGGTCGCCGGGCCAGGGCATGGCGCGGTCGTAAACCAGCCGCCCGTCTTCGATGCGCACGCCGGGCAGGAAGGACGAGTCCGGCACGTGGCCTTCGACGGTTTCAATGCCGATGCCATTGAGGAAATCGACGATGGTTTCCAGGACCGTCATGGGCGAAGCGCGGCTTCGCTCAGCGCCCGGTTTCGAGCACTTCCACCAGCACCCATTTGCGCTGGCCGTCGTCGCCGCTGGTTTCGCGCACGCGCAACACGGCGTCCACGCCCGATTCCCAGGCGAAGCCTTCGATGTCGCCGTAATAAGGCTCCCACGCCGCGCCCGGCTGCGTGCGCACCTGCAGGCACAGGCCGCCGGCGCAGGGCGCGCGGTGGCCGGCCACCTGCACCACCAGTGGTTCGCCAGCGGCTTGAGTGGTGGCGGCGCGGCGGTCGAAGCGCCAGCTGGCGCCGTCGGCGGCCACCAGGCTCAGGAAGGGGCCTTCGAACACGGCGCGCACCGGCTGGCGCAGCGCCGAGAGCAGCGCCGATTCGCGCGCCATCAGTTCGCCGGGGCACATCATCTTCGTGCTGATGATGGCGCCGTTTTCGCCGCCGAAACGCAGCTCGTTGCCGCTGCGCGCAAAGGCGCCGGTGTGCCGGTTGCAGGGGCCGGCCAGCGAGAAGCGCTCCCCGTCCACGCGCAGCACGGCCGAACCGGCGCCGCGCGCGGGCACGCTGGCTTCGCTGGTGGTGGCGACCAGGCGCCAGTCGATGCCGTCGATCGGGGTTTCGGCCACGGGTCGCACCTCGGGGTCGGAGGCGCAGCCGGCCAGCAGCAGCACGGCGGCCAGCGCGGAAAGGCGGGGGAAACGGGGCATGCGCACGCTCCTGGGCGGGTCGGTCCGCCCGAGTCTAGCGCTCAGCGCCGGCGCAGGGGGATGCGGTCGGCCGGGAAGGTGGCCAGGTCGGCGCCGCCTTCGCGGCGCGGCGCGCCGGGCGCGGGCCCCCAGGCCTGGGCGGTGATCACTTCCCAGGTGCTGGGCAGCGCGCCGTCGCGGCGGTTCGCTTCATAGGCCGCGGTCACGCGCTGCAGCCGCCCGCGCCCGCCCAGCCCGCGCCGGCGCTCGCGGCGCGCGTCGCCGGCGCCGATGGCGCGCAGCTCCTGCATCAGTGCGCGCAGGTCGGGGTAGGTCAGCGTGTAGCGGTCGCGGTCGAGCACCGGGTCCTTGAAGCCGGCCGCCATCATGGCGTCGCCCACCTGCTGGATGGCCGCGAACGGCGACAGCGGCGGCACTTCGCCAATGCTTTCGTACGCCTCGCGCAGCTCCAGCAGCGTGTCGGGGCCGAAGGTGGAAAACAGCAGCAGGCCGCCGGGCCGCAGCACGCGCCGGAATTCCGACAGCGCCGCGGGCAGGTCGTCCAGCCACTGCAGGCACAGGCTGGAAAAGATCAGGTCCACGCTCTGGTCGGCGAAGGGCAGCATGGAAACGTCGGCGCAGACGCGTTTCACCGGCCGCCAGAAGCGCGTGTGTTTCGGCACCTGGCACAGCATGGGCAGCGCCGCGTCCACGGCGATCACTTCGGCCTTGGGCCAGCGTTTTTTCATCGCACCCGACGNNGCACGGCCCGGGCCGCTGCCCAGGTCCAGGATGCGCGCGGGCTGGCGCTCGTCCAGGTAGTCGAGCTGCTCGAGCAGGCGCGCTTCCACCTCGCGCTGCAGCGCGGCCACGGCGGCGTAGTTGGGCGCGGCGCGGCCGAAGGCGCGGCGCAGCTGGCGGCGGTCGAAAATGGAACTCATGGCGGGCAGTCGGCGGCGAAGGCGCGCAGCGCATCGGCCACTTCGTCGGCGTGGGTAAGGAAGGGCGCGTGGCCGCCGCTTTCCACCTGGTGGAAGCGCGAACGCGGCGCGGCGTCGGCGGCGGCGCGCATGTCGGCAGGCGACACCAGCCGGTCGCGGCGGCCGGCCAGCCACAGGCTGGGCATGGCCAGCGCGGGCAGCGCGGCGCGCAGGTCGCTGCCTTCCAGCAGGCCCAGGCCATCGCACAGCACGTCGGCGGCGGGCTCGCCGTGCGCGAACACTTCGGTGCGCAGCAGGCGCAGTTCTTCGCGCACGTGGTCGGAGCCCTGGGCTTCGAGCATCAGGAAGCGGTCGAGCGTGCCGCGATAGTCGCGGCCCAGTTCGCTGGCGAAGTTGCGGAACACGGCGGCGTCCATGCCCGCGGCCCAGTCGTCGGCGCGCACGAAGCGCGGGCTCGCCGCCAGCATCACCAGCCCGCGCACGCGCGGCGCGTGGGCAGCTGCCGCCTGCAGCGCCACCAGCCCGCCCAGCGACCAGCCCAGCCACAGCGCACGCTCGGGCACGCATGCGGCCACGGCATCGGCGGCGGAATCGAGCCGCAGCGGCAGGCCGGCGTCGCGGCTGCGGCCGTGGCCCGGCAGGTCGAGCAGGTGCAGTTCGAAATGCGGCGCCAGGCGCTCGAGCAGCGGGCCGAAGATGCCGGCGTGCATGGCCCAGCCGTGCAGCAGCACCAGGGCCGGGCCCTGGCCGCGGACCTCGTGGAACAGGTTCATGCCGGCTGCGGGGCGGGCGCGGCCTTCACCGCTGCGGCCAGCGCGGCGAGCAGGCCGTCCACGTCGGTTTCGCCGTGGTCCACGGAAAGCGTCACGCGCAGGCGCGCCTGGCCCTCGGGCACGGTGGGCGGGCGGATGGCGGACACCATGTAGCCCTGCGCCTCGAGCGAACGCGAGGCGGCCAGCGCGCGGGCGTTGTCGCCCAGCACCACCGGCTGGATGGGCGTGAACGATTCCTGCAGCGGCAGGCCCAGCGCGGCGGCGCCGCGGCGGAAACGCGCCACCAGCGAAGCCAGCTTGGCGCGGCGCCAGGACTCGGTGCGGATCAGCTTCAGGCTGGCGCGCATGGCCGCGGCCATCGCCGGCGCCGGCGCGGTGGAAAAAAGATACGGGCGCGCGGTTTCGGCCACGTGGCCCACCAGCGCCTCGCTGCCCAGCAGCACCGCGCCCTGGCCGCCGAAGGCCTTGCCCAGCGGCACCAGCAGCAGCGGCACTTCGCGCGCGCCCAGGCCGGCCACGGCCAGGCTGCCGCGGCCTTCGGGGCCGAGCACGCCAATGCCGTGCGCGTCGTCCACGTACAGCAGCGCGTCCTGCGCGCGCGCCACCAGGGCCAGGTCGGCCAGCGGGGCGCGGTCGCCGTCCATGCTGAAGACGCCGTCGGTGGCCAGCATGGCGGCGCCGTCGCGGCGCGACATCAGCTGGCGCAGCGCGGCTTCCACATCCAGGTGCGGGTAACGCTTGAGCTCGCAGCCGGCCAGGCGCGCGCCGTCGATCAGGCAGGCGTGGTTGAGCTTGTCCTGCACGCACACGTCGCCCTCGGCCAGCAGCGACTGCATCACGGCCAGGTTGGCCTGGTAGCCGCTGCCGAAGAACAGCGCGCGCTCGAAGCCCAGCCACTGCGCCATCTCGCGCTCGAAGGCGGCGTGTTCGGCGTGGTGGCCGGTGACCAGGGCCGACCCGGTGCTGCCCACGCCATGCCAGGCCGAGGCTTCCTGGAAGGCGCTGACCACGTCCAGGTGCTGGCCCAGGCCCAGGTAGTCGTTGCCGCAGAAGCTGGTGAGCGTGCGGCCGTCGATGACCACCCGGCAGCCTTCGCGCGCGCTTATTTCCCGGCGCGGGCGCAGCGCGGCGTTGGCCGTGCGCTCGGCCCGGGCGATGGCGACGCGGTCAGCCAGCCGGATGCGGGGCATGTCAGGCGGCGCAGCCGGTGGCGGCGGTTTCGACGATGTCGGCGTGCACGGTCTTCGATTCGTGCACCACCGGCATCGNNGCCTCGACGTCGGGGTTGCCGGTGGTCAGCAGCTTCTCGCCGTAGAAGATGGAATTCGCGCCCGCCAGGAAACACATCGCCTGCAGCTCCTCGCTCATCTCGGCGCGGCCCGCCGACAGCCTCACCATCGAAGCCGGCATCATGATGCGGGCAGCGGCAATGGTGCGCACGAATTCGAACGGATCGAGCAGGGCGGTGCCGGCCAGCGGCGTGCCTTCCACCTGCACCAGGCGGTTGATGGGCACCGAATCCGGGTGCGCCGGCAGGTTGGCCAGGGCCTGCAGCAGGCCGGCGCGCTGGGCGCGGCTTTCGCCCATGCCCACGATGCCGC
>DNNT01000147.1 GCA_003497545.1 Arenimonas sp.
GACGCCGCCGGCATCCGCCTGTCCGCCGTGAACCCCGGCACGCCGCGCGCCGATGCGCGCCTGGAATTCTGCGACCACGGCGACCTGCTCGGCGACGAGTGGGCGATCGATTGCCAGGGCTTCACGCTGTACGTCGATGCCCCCAGCGCGCCCTGGCTGGAAGGTGCCGATATCGATTTCACCAGCAACGCCACCGGCGGCCAGCTCACCATCCGTGCGCCTCGTATCAAGGGCGAGGCGCCGTCGGATGGCGCGGGCCTGGTGGAACGCGTGCGCTGGCTGATCGAGTCCGAGATCAACCCGCAGCTGGCTTCGCACAAGGGGCGTGTGGAACTCGATTCGATTGACGCCGACGGCGTGGTCTACCTGCGTTTCGGCGGCGGCTGCCACGGCTGCGGCATGGCCGACGTGACGCTCAAGCAGGGCATCGAGAAGACCATGATGGGTCGCATCCCGGAAGTGACCGCGGTGCGCGACGCCACCGACCACAGCACCGGCAGCGCGCCCTACATAGCCCGCGGCTGAACACGTCCGACGGGCTGCGCTTCCGCTTAACCGTTTTTTGCCGCCCCTTCCGGGTAGGCTCTGCGCGACCTCTCCCAGCGCAGTGCCCGTGAGCGACGCCATCGAACCCCACGATCCCGCCCAGGCACTGATCGACGCCGGCCACCGCTGGCGTCCGATCCCCGAGCACGACCCGCTGCCGCTGCACCTGCGCATCGCGCTGCTGCTGATCATCACCGGCGGCCACCTTCTGGTGTTCTGGGTGTTCGAGCAGAGCAGCTTCGTCACGCGGCCGCCGCCGCCGGAGCAGACGACGCTGGTGCTGCTGTTCCCCGAGCCGGAACCCGAGCCGCCGCCGCCCGAACCGGAGCCGCTGCCGCAACCGGAGCCGGAGCCGGAGCCCCAACCGGAACCCGAGCCGCAGCCGGAACCCGAGCCGCAGCCCCAATCGGAACCCGAGCCGGAACCGGAACNNCCCGAGCCCGAGCCCGAGCCGCAGCCTGCGCCCGAACCCGAACCGGTCGAAACCCCGGTCGAAGAACCCGTGGTCGAACTTCCGCCGGCGCCCGAGCCGGTGGTCGAGGCCATCGACGTCCCGGTGCCGGTGCCCGATCCCGAACCCACGCCTTCGCCCGTGCCGGTGCCCTTGCCGCTGCCCGAGGTCGCGGTGGAAGCGCCGCTGCCCGCCCCGGTGCTCGACCGCGTGGCGCCGCCGGTGCCCGCCGCCGCGCCGGACGTCGCGCCGACGCCGCGCACCGCCATCGAACCGCAGCGCGTCGCCGACGTGGCGCTCACGCCGGTGCTCGACGCGCCGGCACTCGAACGCACCGCGCCCAGCGTCGCCGTGGACCTGCCGCGTCCGGATCGCGAGAAGCCGAAGAAGACCAAGATCGTCATCGACCCGGTGACGCTGGAACCGATCGAAATCGACGAAGCGCTCACCGAAGGCCCGCCGCCCCCGCCCTCGGCGGCCGAAGCAACGGCGGAACGCCAAGCGGCGGACGTGACGCCGGGCTCCGGTGCGATGCAGGTGGTGGAAGTGGCGCCCACGGGCGGCGGCCTCGCCGGCCTGAGCCTCTACAACCCCGACGGCTCGATCGACCTGCCCGAACAGGTGTCGGAAGACCTGGCGCAGTCGGCCGGCGACGACCGCAACTTCGGTTTCCGCCAGCCGGGCATCGAGGAGGCGGGCAAGTTCATGCAGCGCCGGCGCGTGCTCGAATACGAACCCACGCGCTTCGACAAGAGCTGGCGCCCCACCGACGACCTGCTCACCGAACTGCTCGAGCGCGCGGTGGAGGCTTCGACGATGTCCATCGACATCCCGATTCCCGGCAGCCCGGGCTCCAAGCTTCGCTGCCAGGTGGTCGTGCTGGCGGCCGGCGGTGGCTGCGGCATCGTCAACAACAACGACGGCGTGGTGGTGAACGCCGGCGACGACCCGGCCACGCTCAGTCCCGAGGAAGACCGCCAGTGCCAGGCCTGGTGGGACCGCATCGTCTCCGCCACCAGCCAGGACAGCTGGCGGCAGACCCGCGCGCTTTACGAATTCCACTGCCGCAAGCCGCTGGCCAAACCCAGCGACATGCCGCCTACGAAACCCTGAAACGAAGAAGGCCCCGCGATGCGGGGCCTTCTTCTTCAGCCGGGGAGCGGCGCCGGGATCAGCGCTCGTCCACCTTGCTCAGGTCGTGGATGTCGCCTTCCTGGGCGCCGAAATAGGCCGACAGGTCGTCGATGTCCTCATCGCTCAGCGCGCCGGCGAAACCGGCCATCACCGCGTTCTGGCGCTCGCCCGACTTGTAGTCGCGCAGGGCCTTGGCCAGGTACTCCGGGTACTGGCCGGCCAGCTTCGGGTAGGAGGGGTCGAGCGACTCGTTGCCGGTCGGGCCGTGGCAGGCGGCACAGGTCTTGGACTTCTCCTGGCCGGCGGCGATGTTGCCCTTGGGGGCGGCGGCCAGGGCCGGGGTGGCCAGGGCGAGCAGGGAGAGGGCGGCGATGGTGCGGATCATGGTCATGGTCCCGGGCCTCACTTGGCCGTCTTCAGGCTGGACAGGTAGGCGGCGATGTCGGCGATCTCCTGGTCGGAGAAGGACTCGGCCTGGGCGCGCATGGTCGGGTGCTTGCGCTCGCCCTTCTTGTACGCGGTGAGGGCGGCGATGAGGTAACCCTCGTTCTGGCCGCCGATCTTCGGCACGCGGTAGGTCGGGTAGGCGTTCTTGTAGTCGACGATGCCGTGGCAGCCGGTGCAGGTATAGAAGAGCGCCTTGCCATTCTCCGGGTCGCCCTTTGCGGCGGCGGGGAAGGCGGCGAGGGCGAGCGCCAGGCTGGCGGCGGGCAACAGGATTCGCTTGATCATTATGTTTTCCGGCTCGAAGGGGTCGGGCGGGCGGCGTTAAACCGAAAGTATAGCCGGAGCATCCGACCCGAGACGAGGGGGCGGGGCGGGGGTGGCTTCCATCGCCGTCACCGGGGGTCATAGAGACTTCCGGCACATACGGTTCCCCGCTGCGCTCCTGTACTGTCCTATTCAACTACAACACCCCCGCCAGAAGGCCTTGCCATGAAGACCTCCCGCACCTCCCCGATGCTCCGCACCACCGCCCTCCTGGCGCTGGCGATTTCCCTGGCCCTGGCGGGCTGCGGCGGCAGCGAGCCGGCCGCCGAAGGCGACGCCGACGCCGCCAAGGCCGAAGAAGCCGCCCAGGCCGAAGGCAAGGACGGCAAGCCCGAAGAGAAGAAGGCCGAAGCCGTGCCGGTCGAAGTGGCGGCCGTGGCCAAGCGGGTCATCTCAGCCAGCTATTCCGGCACCGCCAACCTCGAGGCGCCGTCCGAGGCGCAGGTGGTGGCCAAGACCTCCGGCGTGCTGCTGCAGCTGCTGGCGGAAGAGGGCGACCAGGTGAAGGCCGGCCAGGTGCTGGCCCGCATCGACCCCGACCGCCCGCGCCTGGAAATGGAGCGCGCCCGCGCCACCATGCGCAAGCTCGAGAACAACTACCGCCGCTCGCAGGAGCTGCTGGCGTCGAAGCTGGTCAGCGCCGAAGCCAGCGACCAGATCCGCTACGACCTCGAGGCCGCCCGCGCGGCCTACGAGATGGCCCAGCTCGAGCTGTCGTACACCAACATCGTCGCGCCGATCGACGGCGTCATCGCCAGCCGCTCGGTGAAGCCGGGCAACCTGATCCAGCTCAATTCCTCGCTGTTCCGCATCGTTGATGACTCGCGCCTGGAGGCCGTGCTCAACGTGCCCGAGCGCGACCTGGCCACCATGCAGGAAGGCCTGGCGGTGCGCATGACCGCCGACGCCATGCCGGGCAAGGTGTTCGAGGGCGTGATCGACCGCGTCAGCCCGGTGGTGGACGGCGGCAGCGGCACCTTCCGCGTGGTCACCGCCTTCCCGGGCGGCGAGGGCCTGCGCCCCGGCATGTTCGGCCGCATCGAAGTGGTGTACGACCAGCGCGCCGATGCGCTGACCGTGCCGCGCATCGCCCTGCTCGAGGGCGAGGGCGAAACCGCCNNGTGTACGTGGTGCGCGAAGGCAAGGCCGTGCGCACGCCGGTGGAAACCGGCCACCTGAGCGGCGAGCTGGCCGAGATCCGCAAGGGCCTGAGCGAAGGCGACCAGGTCGTGACCGCCGGCAAGATCACCCTGCGCGACGGCGCCGCGGTGGAAGTGCTCAATGCCCCGACGGCCGACGCGGCCGGCGCCGAGGTCGACGTCGCCCACGTCGCCGCGGCGGAGGCGGGTCGCTGATGAGCCTCGTCGACTTCTCGGTCCGCAGGCGCGTCACCGTATTGATGGTGACGCTGACCTTCGTGCTGTTCGGCCTGATCGGCCTCGGCGCGCTGCCGGTCAACCTGCTGCCGGACCTGAGTTATCCCACGCTGACGGTGCGCACCGAATACACCGGCGCCGCGCCTTCGGAAATCGAAACCCTGATCAGCGANNGCCGGTGGAAGAGGCCGTGGGCGTGGTCAAGGGCCTGCGCAAGCTCAAGTGGGTGTCGCGCACCGGCCAGAGCGACGTGGTGCTCGAGTTCGCCTGGGGCACCGACATGGACCGCGCCAGCCTGGAAGTGCGCGACAAGCTCGAGACCCTGCGCCTGCCCCTGGAAGCCAAGCAGCCCGTGCTGCTGCGCTTCAACCCGTCCACCGAGCCGGTGATGCGCCTCGTGCTGGCCAGCAAGGGCGAGGCCGAGGGCGAGGACAGCGAGGCCGCGCTGGTGCGCCTGCGCCGCTTCGCCGACGACGAACTCAAGAAGCAGCTCGAGCCGGTCGAAGGCGTGGCCGCGGTGAAGGTCGGCGGCGGCCTGGAGGACGAGATCCAGGTCGAGATCGACCAGCAGAAGCTGGCCCAGCTCAACCTGGGCATCGGCACGGTCATCGACCGCCTCAACGCCGAGAACATCAACATCTCCGGCGGCCGCATCGAAGACGGCACCCAGCGCTACCTGGTGCGCACCATCAACCAGTTCACCGACGTGCAGCAGATGCGCGACCTGCTGATCACCGCCCGCACCGGCGGCGGCGGCAACAGCGCCGCGCAGGAAGCCGCCGCGGCGGCCGCGCGCGTGGCTGCGCTGACGGGGTCGGCCGAGGCGCTGGCCGCCTCGGCTTCGGCGCAGAGCGCCGCGTCCGGCGCCGGCAACGCCCCGGGCGGCGGCCAGGCGATCCGCCTGCGCGACATCGCCACCGTGACCCAGGGCTACAAGGAGCGCGAGGCCATCATCCGCATCGACGGCCGCGAGGCCGTGGAACTGGCCATCTACAAGGAAGGCGACGCGAACACCGTTTCCGTGGCCGACGCCGTGAAGGTGACGCTCGAGCGCCTGCGCCGCGAACTGCCGGCCGACGCCGAGCTGACCACCGTGGACGACCAGTCCACCTTCATCAAGAGCGCGCTGGCCGACGTGCGTTTCGACGCGCTGCTCGGCGGCGTGCTGGCCATCCTGATCATCTTCTTCTTCCTGCGCGACGGCTGGAGCACCTTCGTCATCTCGCTGTCGCTGCCCATTTCGCTGATCGCCACGTTCTTCTTCATGGACCAGTTCGGGTTGAGCCTGAACGTGATGTCCCTGGGCGGCCTGGCACTGGCCACCGGCCTGGTGGTGGACGATTCGATCGTGGTGCTTGAGTCGATCGCCAAGGCGCGCGAGCGTGGCCTGGGCATCGTCGAGGCGGCCATCAAGGGCACGCAGGAAGTGAGCATGGCGGTCGTGGCCTCGACCCTGACCACGGTGGCGGTGTTCCTGCCGCTGGTGTTCGTCGAGGGCGTGGCCGGCCAGCTGTTCAAGGACCAGGCGATGACGATCTCGATCGCCATCCTGATGTCGCTCATCGTTTCGCTGACGCTGATCCCCATGTTGTCCTCGCTGAAGGCGAAGGCGCCGATGGCGTTCCCGGTCGAGACCCCGCATCCGGAGTGGCGCCCGCAGCACAAGCTGCTCAGGCCGGTCGCCGGCGCCCGCCGCGGCCTGGGCTGGCTGGTGGGTGGCCTGGTGTTCGCGCTGTCGTGGCTGGTGACGACGCTGTTCCGTTTCGGCGCCGCCACTGTCGGCCGCGGGCTGTCGTGGGCGGGTGGCTGGGTGATGCGCCCCTACGACTGNNCGGTGCTGGGCGCGGCCGCCGCGGCCTTCGCGGTGGCGCTGGCCCTGGTGCCCACGCTGGGCCTGGACCTGATCCCGCAGCTGGCCCAGGACCGCTTCGAGATGACGGTGAAGCTGCCCGCCGGCACCCAGCTGCGCGACACCGACACGCTGATGCGCGGCGTGCAGGAGCAGCACGCCGGCGCCGAGGGCGTGCACGCGCTCTACGGCGTCAGTGGCAGTGGCACGCGCCTGGACGCCAACCCGACCGAATCGGGCGAGAACATCGGCAAGCTCACCGTGGTGCTGGCCCNNGAGCTCGAGGCCGCCGGCGGCCGCCTGGTGGAACTGATGGAAGGCTCGGACCGCTTCGTGGACATCAAGTCCACCGTGGCCCAGGGTTACCCGGAAATCCAGATCCGCTTCGACCAGGAGCGCGCCGCGTCGCTGGGCATGACCACCCGCCAGGTGGCCGACCAGGTGGTGCGCAAGGTGCGCGGCGAAGTGGCCACGCGCTACAGCTTCCGCGACCGCAAGATCGACGTGCTGGTGCGCTCGCAGGCGGCCGACCGCGCCTCCGTGGAAGACATCCGCAAGCTGATCGTCAACCCCGAGGCCGCCGTGCCGGTGACCCTGGACGCCGTGGCCGACGTCATCGCCACCACCGGCCCCAGCGAAATCCACCACGCCAACCAGACCCGCGTCGCCATCGTCTCCTCCAGCCTCGCCTATGGCGACCTCGGCAGCGCCGTGGCCGAAGTCGAGGCGCTGGTGGCGAAGAACCCGCTGGGCACCGGCGTGCGCATGCACATCGGCGGCCAGGGCGAAGAACTGGCCGCGTCGCTGGCCTCGCTGCTGTTCGCGTTCGCGCTGGCGATCTTCCTGGTCTACCTGGTGATGGCCTCGCAGTTCGAATCGCTGCTGCACCCGTTCGTGATCATGTTCACCATCCCGCTGGCCATCGTCGGCGCGGTGCTGGCGCTGGTGCTGAGCCGCTCGAGCCTGTCGGTGGTGGTTTTCATCGGCCTGATCCTGCTGGTGGGCATCGTGGTGAAGAACGCCATCATCCTGATCGACAAGGTGAACCAGCTGCGCATCGCCGGCGTGCCCAAGCACGAGGCGATCCTGCAGGGCGCCAAGTCGCGCCTTCGCCCGATCGTGATGACCACCCTGACCGCGCTGCTGGGCTTCCTGCCGCTGGCGCTGGCGAGTGGCGAGGGCGCCGAGGTGCGTGCCCCGATGGCCATCACCGTGATCGGCGGCCTGGCGGTGTCCACGCTGCTGACCCTGCTGGTCATCCCGGTGGTCTACAACCTCATGGACCGCCGCAGCGACGAGAGCTACGTGGCCCGCGCCCGCCCGATCGACCTGGGCGAGGCCGGCGAGGCCCAGGGAGCCCACGCATGACCATCGCCGAACTCAGCCTGCGCCGTCCGGTGACGGCGATCATGTTCTTCGTGTCGATGCTGGTCATCGGCCTGATCGCCGCCTTCCGGCTGCCGCTGGNNCGAGCTCAACGCGCCCTTCCTCGCGGTCGAGCTGCCGTACCCGGGTTCGACTCCGCAGGAAGTGGAGCGAAGCCTGGTGCGGCCGGTGGAAGAGGCCCTGTCCACGCTGCAGGGCATCAAGAACCTCAATTCCCTGAGCCGCGCCGACGGCGGCAGCGTCTGGATCGAGTTTTCCGACTGGGACCGCGACGTCGAAGTGCTGGCCTCCGAGGCCCGCGAGCGCATCGACGCCATCCGCGACGACCTGCCGGACGATTTCCAGCGCTACCAGGTGATCAAGTTCTCGACCAGCGACGAGCCGATCCTGCGCATCCGCCTGGCCAGCGAGCGCGACCTGACCGGCGAATACGACCTGATCGACGTCAAGCTCAAGCGCCAGCTCGAGCGCATGCCGGGCGTGGCGCGCGTGGAAATCTCGGGCGCCACCCCGAACGAGATCGAGGTGGCCATCGACCCGGACCGCCTGTCGGCGCACGGCCTGAGCCTCAACACCGTGGCGCAGACCCTGCAGGGCGTGAACTTCTCCGTTTCGGCCGGCACCANNAGCTGGTCGTGGGCCCGAACGGCCTGCGCCTGGAGCAGATCGCCGACGTGCGCCTCAAGCCCGCGCGCATGGACTACGGCCGTCGCCTGGAAGGCCGCCCGGCGGTCGGCATCGACGTCTTCAAGGAACGCAACGCCAACCTGGTGGACGTGGCGCGCAACGCGCTGGTCGAGATCGACCGCATCGGCCAGGACCCCGAGCTCAAGGGCATCCGCTGGACCCTGATCGACAACCAGGGCGAAAACGTCACCAGTTCGCTGCTCGAGCTCACCGAGGCCGGCATCATCGGCCTGGTGCTGTCGGTGGCGGTGCTGTTCTTCTTCCTGCGCCACTGGCCGTCCACGCTGATGGTGAGCCTGGCCATCCCGATCTGCTTCGTGATGACCCTGGGCTTCATGTACTTCCTGGACGTCACGCTCAACGTGCTGACCATGATGGGCCTGCTGCTGGCGGTGGGCATGCTGGTGGACAACGCCGTGGTGGTGGTGGAGAGCATCTACCAGGAGCGCGAGAAGAATCCGTTGAACCCGGCGCGGGCCTCGATCGTGGGCACCAAGCAGGTGGCCATCGCGCTGTCGGCAGGCACGCTCTGCCACTGCATCGTGTTCGTGCCCAACCTGTTCGGCGAAACCAACCAGATCTCCATCTTCATGGTGCAGATCGCGGTCACCATCACGGTGTCGCTGCTGGCCTCGTGGCTGGTGGCGATCAGCCTGATTCCGATGCTGTCGGCGCGCATGAAGACGCCGCCGGCGGCCACCGCGCGCACCGGCCTGATCGCGCGCATGCAGGATCGCTACGCCGCCTTCCTGGAGTGGACGCTGCGCCACCGCGGCGCCAGCGTGGCCGGCATCCTGCTGATCGTGGTGGTCAGCTTCATCCCCATGACCCAGACCAAGACCGACTTCTTCTACCAGGAGCCGAGCCGCGAGCTGGACATGTTCTACCAGTGGAAGGGCGCCTACTCGCTGCCGCAGATTTCCGAGGAAGTAGCCAAGGTCGAGCGCTACCTGGACGAGAACCGCGAGGAACTGCAGATCGAGCAGATCTACTCCTGGTACAGCGAACAGGGCTGGGCCGGCACCAAGGTCACCCTGCGCAGCGAGGGCCGCGGCCTGCGCGACCCGCTGGAGATCATGGAGCAGATCCGCAAGGACATGCCCAAGTCGGCGCGCGGCACGGTCGGCTTCGAGCAGGGCGGCGGCCAGCAGGGCGGGCAGGGCGCCAACGACACCATCCAGGTGGGCCTGATCGGCGATTCGTCCGAACAGCTAAAGCTGCTGGCCGAGGCCATCATCCCGCAGCTGGCCACCCGCAAGGAGCTGCGCGACGTGCGCGTGGACACCGGCGACCAGAACTCCGAGCTGGCGATCAGCGTCGACCGCGAGCGTGCGCTTTCCTACGGCTTCAGCGCCCAGGAAGTGGCGCAGTACGTCGGCATCGCACTGCGCGGCACGCCGCTGCGCGAGTTCCGCCGCGGCGAGACCGAGGTGCCGGTGTGGGTGCGCTTCGACGGCGCCGAGCAATTCGGCATCGAGGACCTCTCGGGCCTGAGCCTGCGCGCCCCGGACGGCACCGCCATCCCGCTGCTGTCGGTGGTGAACGTGGACATGCAGGCCTCGTCCACCCAGGTCTTCCGCCAGAACCGCCGCACCACGCTCAACATCCAGGCCAACCTGGCCGACAAGGTGACCGCGCCGGAAGCCCGCAAGGCCATGGAGGAAGTGCTCTCGGGCATGACCATGCCGGCCGGCTACCAGTGGAGCTTCGACGGCATGTTCCGGCAGAACGACGAGGCCGGCGCGCAGATGGCCTTCAACACGCTGATCGCGCTGGTGATGATCTACGTGGTGATGGCGGCGGTGTTCGAATCGCTGCTGTTCCCGGCGGCGATCATGAGCTCGATCGTGTTCTCGATCTTCGGCGTGTTCTGGCTGTTCTGGATCACCGGCACGGTGTTCACGATCATGGCTTCGATCGGCATCCTGGTGCTGATGGGCGTGGTGGTGAACAACGGCATCGTGATGGTGGAACACATCAACACGCTCAGGCGACAAGGCCTGGACCGCACCACGGCTCTGGTGCAAGGCAGCCGCGACCGCCTGCGGCCGATCCTGATGACCNNCCCGATGGCCCGCGCCATCGCCGGCGGCCTGGCGTTCTCGACCCTGGTGAGCCTGCTGTTCCTGCCCACCATCTACGCCATCCTCGACGACATGCGCGAAGCGGTGTCGGCGCGGATGCGCAAGGCCCGCGAAAAGGCGCCGCTGGCCGGCGCCGTGGCCCGGGCGGACTGACGCCCGGGTCTCAGGACAGCTTGCTGATCAGGTTGGCGCCGCCGATCCACACGGCGACGGCGGTGCCCAGGCTGGTGAGGAAGAAGTTCACCAGCACGCGTGCGACGCGATTCTTCCACCAGCCGGTAAGATGGCCGGTGTCGTCGCGCAGGCGCAGGAAATCGGCGTAGGTGGGCTTGCGCGCCCAGGCTTCGACCAGGGCGCTCATGGTGCCCGAGGCCAGGGCCGGGTGAAGCGGCGTCAGCGGCGAGGAGATGGCCGCCGCCAGGATGCTCAGCGGGTGCCCGCCGGCCGCCAGGCAGCCCAGCGCGCCGCCCGCGGCGGTGATCAGCGCCCACTGCAGCACCAGTTCGCCGCCCAGTTCGGCGCCGCCCTGCCAGTAGCCCCAGGCAAAACCGCCCAGCAGGAACACCGCCAGGAAAATGGTGAACCAGGGGATGTCGCTGGACTTGGGCAGCGCATTGAGCGCGTCCAGTGCCGGCTGTGGCGCCTCGTCGTCGCTGCGCAGGTGTTCGGCCAGGCCCTTGAGGTGGCCGGCGCCGACCACGGCCAGCACTTCCCGGCCGCCCTCCGCGCCCACCTGGCGCAGGCGGTTGGCCATGAAGCGGTCGCGCTCCGCGATCACCGCGTTGTACAGCGGCGGGCTGCCGGCGGCGAACTCACCGAAGCTGGCCTCCAGGAAATCGCCCTTCTTGAGCCGCTCGATTTCGTCGGCCTCGACCGTTTCGTCGGCCAGCAGGCTGGCGCCCAGCCCGGCGATGAGCTTGGTGCGGCTCCAGAAGCCCAGGCCACCGAAGGCGCGGCGCAAGGTGATGCCGACGTCGCGGTCGACCAGGGCCAGGCGCAGGCCGCGCTCGGTGGCACCGGTGGCGGCGGCCTTGAGCTCGGCGCCGGGCTCGACCTTGAGCTGCTCGGCAAGGCGGCGCTGGTAGGCGGCCAGCGCCAGGTTCGCGGCGACCAGGCCGGTCTTGCCCTCGCGCAGGATCTGGAACAGGTCCAGCTTCGACAGCGCGTCTGGGTCGGTGAGGGCGCGGTGGCGCTGCTCGTCGAGTTCGACGGCGATGGTGTCGTAGCGGCCGCTGGCGAGCGCGGCGTTCACCGCGTCGACACTGGCCTGCGACACGTGCGCGGTGCCGAGCAAGGTGTAGCGCACGCCGTCGCGTTCGACGATGGCGTGGGGCTGGTCGTGCAGGCCGTCAGCCACGGCCGGGTCGGAGGCGTTCAATCGCGGTACCGCTTGAGCAGGTCGCCATAGGCATCGATGCGGCGGTCGCGCAGGAAGGGCCAGATGCGGCGCACCTGCTCGCTGCGGCCCAGGTCCACTTCGGCCATCAGGATCGTGGCGTCGTCGGTGCCGGCTTCGGCCAGGAATTCGCCCTGCGGGCCCAGCACGTGGCTGCTGCCCCAGAAGCGGATGCCCGAGGCGCCGAGCGGCGAGGGTTCGTGGCCGACGCGGTTGCAGCTGAGCACCGGCAGGCCGTTGGCCACGGCGTGGCCGCGGTGGCTCAGGATCCACGCACCGCGCTGGCGGTCCTTTTCATCCTGCGCGTCGTCCGGGTCCCAGCCGATGGCCGTGGGGTAGAGCAGCAGGTCGGCGCCGGCCAGCGCCATCAGGCGCGCGGCTTCCGGGTACCACTGGTCCCAGCACACCAGCACGCCGAGGCGGCCGACCGAGGTATCGACAGGCTCGAAGCCCAGGTCCCCCGGCGTGAAGTAGAACTTCTCGTGGAAACCCGGGTCGTCCGGGATGTGCATCTTGCGGTACTTGCCGGCGATGGAGCCGTCGGCTTCGAACACCACCGCGGTGTTGTGGTACAGGCCGGCGGCGCGGCGCTCGAACAGCGAGGACACCAGCACCACGCCGTGTTTCTTCGCCAGCGCGCCCAGCCGTTCGGTGCTCGGGCCGGGAATGGGCTCGGCGCGGTCGAATTCGGCGGTGGCTTCGTGCTGGCAGAAGTAGGCGCCGTTGTGCAGTTCCTGCAGCAACACCAGCTTCGCGCCGCGGGCCGCGGCTTCGGCCACGCGGGCTTCGATGTTGGCCAGGTTGGCCTCGACGCTGCCGTGGTCGCGGTCCTGGACCAGGGCGACGCTCAGGTTTTTTTTGTTCATGCCAGCAGGCCTTCGGGAAGTTGCATGGTGACGCAGTGCAGGCTGCCGTTCTGCCAGATCAGCGGGCGGCAGTTCACCGGGACGATTTCGCGGCCCGGGAAGGCGGCGGCCAGCACGGCCGCGGCGGCGCCGTCGGCCGGGTCGCCGTAGGCCGGCATCAGCACCGCGCCGTTGATGATCAGGAAGTTTGCGTACGAGGCCGCCAGGCGCCGCCCTTCGTCCACGATGGGCTTGGCCCAGGGCAGCGGGAACAGCCGGTAGGGCTGGCCGTCGCGGGTGCGCAGGGCGGCGATTTCGCCGGCCATGGCAGTGAGCTCGTGGTAGTGGCCGTCGGCGGGGTCGTCGCAGGCCTGGAACACGATGGCGTCGGGCGCGGCGAAACGCGCCAGGGTGTCGATGTGGGCGTCGGTGTCGTCGCCCTCGAGGTAGCCGTGTTCGAGCCACAGCGTGCGCGACTGGGCCAGCGCGCCTTCGAGGATCTTCGTCACTTCCGCGCGCGACTTGTCCGGGTGCCGCTCGTGCAGGCAGCGCCAGGTGCTGAGCAGGCTGCCCTGGCCGTCGGTTTCGATGCCGCCGCCTTCGAGCGCGAAATCAATGCGCTGGTGCGCGGCGGCGCCGAACACGCCGGCGGCGTGCAGCTTGCCGACCAGCTGGTCGTCCAGCCCGGCCTCGAACTTGCCGCCCCAGGCGGTGAAGTGGAAATCGAGCAGGCGGAAACCCGCGCCCTCGCGCAGGGTGATGGGGCCGGAGTCACGCAGCCAGGTGTCGTCGTACTCGACCTCGAAAAAACGCACCCGGGCCAGGTCAACCCCGGCCGAGCTGAGCTGGCTGGCGGCGCGCTCGCGCAGGGCAGGGCCGGCCACGCAGACCAGGGCCTGCTGGAAGCGGGTGATGGCGGCCACGAGGGCGACGTAGGTCTGTTCGACCTGGGCGAGCCGGTCGGCCCAGTCGGTGCCTTCGTGCGGCCACGCGATCAGGACGGCGGACTGGGGTTCCCATTCCGCCGGGAAGCGCTGGAGTTCGGACATGCTGGTTTACTGGACGGGCTTGGGGCCGATCTCGTTCGGGTTGGCCTTCGCGGCCACCGCGTCGACGACATGGCTGTGCTCGAAATACACCGAGAAGCCGGCGTAGTCCCAGCGGGTGATCGGCGGGTTGTGCTGGCGGTCGCCGGGGCCGGCGATGGCGGCGTGCTTGCGCTCGGGAGCGCCGAAGCTGGCCTCTACCTGGGCCATGGACTGGCCGCGGGCGGGCATGGCCTGGGTCTCGGCCTTCACGCGGTCCACGAGCAGGGTGTCGGCGGATGCCGGCGCCTGCAGCAGCAGGCCGGCAGCGAGCGCCAGGGAAAGGGTCAGGGCCTTCATGGTGCACCTCCGCGGAGGCCGTCGGAATGACGGCTGGGCCCGGAATCATCGCAAAACCGGCCGGGGCGCGCCATGGCGCTTTTCCGACGGCCACAACGGAAAACGCCGGCTTTCGCCGGCGTCTTCGCGGTAACCCGGTGGCGGCCTGCGCTCAGCGCTGGCGGGCCTTGAAACGCGGGTTGGACTTGCAGATCACGAAGACCTTGCCGCGGCGGCGCACGACCTTGCAGTCGCGATGGCGGGTCTTCGCCGACTTCAGGGACGAAAGCACTTTCATGGCAATTCCTTAAAGGGGTTGGGGCGATAAAGAAGCGGAAGTATAGCCGAGTCCAAAACGGCTTGCAATACAAGCGTTTGGGCAGGCGCGGGGCGCCCGGCGGCTCAGTCCAGGTAGGCCTGGGTGAGGTTGTTGAGGTGCAGGCGCTCGGCGTCCCGGAGCAGGGGCGAGAGCAGCATCATCACCTGCACGATGCCCCGGCGGATGGCCTCGTGCTCGTCGCGGTCGCCGCGCACGCTGGCGTAATTGAGCCAGAAGGTGGCCAGCACCAGGATGTTGGTGGCCGTGGCCTCGACCTCGGCGGCCGAGGCCCGCATCACCCCGGCCTGGACCAGTCCGCGCATGCCCGAGGTGGCGTTGTCGGCCGCCCGCTTGAGGATGCGGGCGAAGCGCAGACGCAGGCGCCGGTTGCGGCTGAGGATGTCCACCAGGTCGCGGTAGAGGAAACGGTAGTCCCAGATGGCCTCGAACACCAGGTGCAGCTGCAGCCAGATGTCCTCCAGGTCCCGCAGCCGGCCCTCGGGCGCCACCAGGGCCGTGTCCATGCGCTCTTCGTAGCGCGCGAACAGCTGCTCGATGATGTCGTCCTTGTTGCGGAAGTGGTAGTAGAGGTTGCCCGGGCTGATTTCCAGCTCGTCGGCGATATGGTTGGTCGTGACGTTCGGCTCGCCTTGTTCGTTGAACATGGCGAGGGAGGCGTCGAGGATGCGCTGGCGGGTCTGCCTGGCCATCGGCGGCGTCAGCCGCGCAGCTTCTTCACGAGGTCGACGTATTTCTTCATCGCGTCCTCGGGCTGGGTGCCGGCCAGTTTTTCCCAGGCCTCGTACTTGGCGGTGCCGACGAAGTCGAAGAAGCCCGGCTTGGGGCCGCTGACGTCGCCTTCCGAACCCTGCTTGTAGAGGGCGTACAGGCGGAGCATGGTGTCGTTGTCCGGCCGGTCCGGCAGGCTCATCACGTCCTGGGCGGCTTTCTGGAATTCGGCTTTCAGGTCGGCCATCTGGTGTTTCCCCACGGTTGAACCCGAGGTGATATCACGCCCCCCGGGGTCGGTCAACGCGATGTTTGCCGGCGCACGGGCGCTCTGGCAAGTTAGTCGCATTCGCCCGGCCGCCCAGGCCGGCGCTCATCCAAGGGCAGGGGAGTTGTCATGGCATATTTCGTCACCGGCGCCACGGGATTCATCGGGCGTTTCCTGGTCAGCAACCTGCTCAAGCGCAGGGGCACCGTGCACGTTCTGGTGCGCAAGGGCTCGGAAAAGAAGCTCGACACCATCGCCACCTCGATGGGCTGGGACCGCAAGCGCATCGTCGTGGTCACCGGCGACCTCTCCAAGCCGAAGCTGGGCCTGGCGCCGGCGAAGATCAAGGCGCTGCAGGGCAAGATCCAGCACTTCTTCCACCTTGCCGCCATCTACGACCTCTCGGCCGATGCCGCCTCGCAGCAGGTGGCCAACATCGACGGCACCCGTAACGCGGTCGAACTGGCCGCGGCGCTCAAGGCCGGGTGCTTCCACCACACCAGCTCCATCGCTGCCGCGGGCCTCTACCCGGGCGTATTCCGCGAGGACATGTTCGAGGAGGCCGAGGGCCTGAAGGACCCCTACCTGCGCACCAAGCACGAGTCGGAAGGCATCGTGCGCAAGGAATGCAAGGTTCCGTTCCGCATCTACCGCCCGTCCATGGTCATCGGCCATTCCAAGACCGGCGAGATGGACAAGATCGACGGCCCCTACTACCTGTTCACGCTCATCAAGAAGATGCGCCAGGCGTTGCCGCAGTGGGTGCCGACGCTCGGCATCGAGGGCGGCCGCATCAACGTGGTGCCGGTGGATTTCGTGGCCGACGCCATGGACCACATCGCCCACAAGAAGGGCCTGGACGGCCAGTGTTTCCACCTGGTGGACCCGGAGCCGATGCGCTTCGGCGAGCTGATGAACACCTTCTGCCGAGCCGCCCACGCGCCCGAGATGACCATGCGCCTGGACGCCCGCATGCTGGCCGTGGTGCCGGGCGCGGTGCGCAGCGCGGTCACCAACCTGCCGCCGGTCAAGCGCTTCACCAACATGATGCTTCGCGACCTGAAGCTGCCGCCGGCCACCCTGGCCTTCATCACCTACCCGACGCGCTTCGACACCCGCGTGGTCGAGCGCGCGCTCAAGGGCAGCAAGATCTCCGTGCCGGCGCTCGACAGCTACGCCTGGCGCATCTGGGACTACTGGGAGCGCCACCTCGACCCCGACCTGTTCGTCGACCGCACCCTGCGCGGCCACGTGGCGGGCAAGGTGGTGCTGATCACCGGCGGCTCCTCGGGCATCGGCAAGGCCAGCGCGCTCAAGGTCGCCGAGGCCGGCGCCAAGGTGATCATCGTCGCGCGCGGCGAGGAAGAACTGTTCAAAACCCGCGACGAGATCATCGCCGCCGGCGGCAAGTGCTGGGCCTACACCTGCGACCTCACCGACATGGCCAGCTGCGACCAGCTGGTGGCCACGGTGCTGGCCGAGCACAAGGCGGTGGACATCCTGGTCAACAACGCCGGCCGCTCCATCCGCCGCTCCATCGAGCTCAGCTACGACCGCTTCCACGACTTCGAGCGCACCATGCAGCTGAACTACTTCGGCTGCCTGCGCCTGATCATGGGCTTCCTGCCGGCCATGACCCACCGCCGCCGCGGCCACGTCATCAACATCAGCTCGATCGGCGTGCTGGCCAGCTCGCCGCGATTCTCGGCCTACGTGGCCTCGAAGGCTGCGCTCGACGCCTTCAGCCGCTGCGCCCAGGCCGAGTTCAGCGGCAAGAACATCGCCTTCACCACGATCAACATGCCGCTGGTGAAGACGCCGATGATCGCGCCGACCAAGATGTACGACTCGGTGCCCACGCTCACCCCCGAGGAAGCCGCCGACCTGGTGGTCAAGGCCATCATCGAGCGGCCCAGCCGCGTCGCCACCCGCATGGGCATCTTCGCCGCCACGCTCAACGCGCTGGTGCCGAAGGCCTACGAGGTGATCATGAACACCGCGTTCGAGATGTTCCCGGACTCGGCCGCCGCCAAGGGCGACCGCAAGGCGCTCAAGGACGAAAAGCCGACCAACGAGCAGGTGGCGTTCGCCGCGCTGATGCGCGGCGTGCACTGGTAATGCTTACTGGCACTGCCTCCACCGCACGGGTGCGGTGGAGCCGCCCGGCGGCTCGAGCTGCAGGCGGGTGTAACGCAACTCCTCGTACTTGACGAGGATGGCGCAGGCCTCGTTGACCAGGCCGGTGTCGATGCCATCGGCCTTGGCCATCCGGATCACCAGGGTCGACTGGGTGGACCAGATGGCGTTGTCGGCTTGCTCGAGCTCCGAGACTTCGGTGGCGGCGGCCAGGCGGCGCTGCATGCGTTCCTGTTCGGTCAGCTTGGCCACTTCCTCGAGTTCGCGCAGGGCCGCGTCGGCCTGCTGGGAGGCTTCGTCGGCGAAACGCGGCGCGGTTTCGGCGGGTGCGGCGGTGGCCGGCGCTTCTTCGGCGCTGGCGGTGGCTTCTTCGGCAGCGGCGGGCGAGGCAGTGGCGCCGGTGTCCGTGGCCACCGCAGGCGCGGGCGCCTCGACGGTAGCCGGCGTCGTGGCCAGGTAGCCGCCGAGGAAGACCACGATGCCAAGGAGCACGCTGCCGGCCATGCCGATGCGCTGGCCCTTGCGGATCTCCCGCGCGGCCTGGTCACGGATGGACGCCACCATGGCCGGCGGCGCAAACGGCTCGACCTGCGGCCACAGGCTTCGGCCGTCCATCAGGTCAACGCCGTAGCGGCGGGCCAGGTCGCGGGCGAAGCCTTCGGCGCTGCCCAGCGTGACGAGGATGCCGCTGCCGGCGCCCTGCAACTGCACGGCGTTGGCGAAATCGCGCACGTTGGCCTCGCCGAGGCGGTAGGCGGTGCCGTGTTTGTAGCCGAGCAGGCAGCGTTCGTCGTCCTTGACCAACAGGAATTCGGCGCCGCCGTCGCCCGGCTGGCGGCTGGACGGCAGTTCCGCATAGCCCTTTTC
The DNA here is from genome assembly GCA_003497545.1 of Arenimonas sp. Lineage (GTDB taxonomy): Bacteria > Pseudomonadota > Gammaproteobacteria > Xanthomonadales > Xanthomonadaceae > Arenimonas. The sequence continues at coordinate 18,209 of DNNT01000147.1, forward strand.
GGCCATGGCCTGCAGCACCAGGCCGGCGCATTCGCGCCATTTCATGCCGGCCAGGGCCTGCACGCCCGCCCGCGTTTCCGCCAAGCGGCGGCGATGCACGCCGAACCACCAGCTGCTGGCGAGCAGGGCGGCCACGGTGGCGACGACGGCGGCGATCAGGGGGCTGGAACCGAACATCCGGGAACTCCGCGCGGGGGCGACTGGGGTGCCAGAGGATAACGCGGAAAGCCGGCGCGCAAGGCCCGGAAAACAAAGGGCCCGGCGAGTGCCGGGCCCTGTGCCTGCAGAAGATGTCCGCCAGCAGGAAACCGCAAGGGGAGGGAGCGAACGGGTTCCGTCAGCGGCTGGCGGACAAGAAGGGGCTCACTCGCCCTGCGGCGCCACCGGCTTCGGCGCCTTGGGCAGGGCGGCCTTGCGCGGCTTGGCCGGCTTGCGCGCGGCGGGCTTGGCGGCGGCGGGCTTCTTCTTCGCCGTCGGTTTGCGGGCCGGCTTGGCTGCGGCCTTGGCCTTGGCGGGGCGCGCGGCGGCGGGCTTGGAAAGCTTGCGCAGCTCGGCGTTGAGCTCATTGACGCGCTTGCTGAGCTCGGCGAGGTCTTCGCGGCCCGGCACGCCGAGGCGGTTGAGTGCGCGCTGCACGCGGGTCTCGAACACGTTCTCGAGGCGGTCCCAGGTGTCCACGGCGCGTTCGCGCACCACGCCCACGCGGTCCTCGACGGCGTCGCGCACGGCATCAACCTTGCCGGTGGCCAGCTTGCGGGTGGTCTGCTCGATGCTCATGCCTTCCTTGACCAGGGCCTCGAACATCTTCGAGCCTTCGCCCTGGGCGCGGTGGAAGGCACCCATGCCGGCCATCCAGATCTGCTGCGCGGAGCCGACGATAGAACGCGACATCTGCTCGGCCTTGGCCTGCAGGTCGGCGGGCTTGGCGGACTTCGGGCGCTTGGCGCTGGCGGCCTTGGCGCGGACGGTCTTCTTAAGCTTGGCCATGGGGTTTCGGCTCCGGGTGTCAGGGGTGGGCACAGGCGCCCGAGTGGCGCCAATCTGCGCGCCGTGTCTAGAGTTTTCACACCATTGCGCGGCGGTTTTGCTCAGCGCGGGCGTGGCGTGGCGGCGCGCCGGCGGTTCGGTCGGCGGGTGCGTACCAGCACCTCCACGTCGTCGAGCGCGCGGCGCAGCCGGGCGGTGGTTTCGGTCGGCGCCGGGGCCAGGCCCAGGCCGTCCATGATCGACGCGGCGGGGTTGTCCAGCACCTCGTCGCGCAGGCGCAGGCCGTGGCGGGCCAGCACCGGCGCCAGCTCGGCGCGGCGCTGGCGCAGGTCGTTGAGGGTGGAGCGGAAGGCGTGTTCGCAGACGCGCTGGCGCGACGAGTAGCTGAAGACGTTGGTGAAGAACATCTCGCCGTCGTCCTCGTTGGGCTCGAACACCACCTGGTCCACGTCCGGGTAGCGCTCGGCGTACTTCTCCAGGCCCACCCGCATGCGCGACTGCAGCAGGGTCCGGAAGGTCTGCGACAGCACCACCGGCAGGCCGCCCNNCGTCCGGCGCAGCGCGCCATCGACGAAATGATGGCCGCGGATGTCCACCGGCGGGTAAAGGCCGGGCAGGGCGGAGCTGGCCTGCACGGCGAGCGAGATGGGCACATCGTCCCAGTCCTTGCTGCCGAAGCGCACGGCCTCGCCGCTGTCGAGGTCCACCGCCACCACGTAGAGCTTGGCGGCGAGTTCGCGGAAGTCGTTGCTGCGGCCGCGGATGGTGAACACCTGGCGCAGGAAGCGTTCGATGCCGCGGTTGTCGAACAGGCCCGTGGGGATGACGCCGCCGAAGCGCCCGACCAGTTCGCTCAGGTGCGAGCCGGTGGGGTCGGTCAGCAGGTCCTTCCACCAGTCGAAGGCCAGGCGCGGCACGGCGGCGGCGCGGCGCACGTATTCCATGAAGGCCGGGCGCAGGAACATCTGCGGCTGGAACTTCACCTGGTCGCTGTCGCCGGTGATGAAGATGCGGCACATCTCGGCCGTGTCGAGCCGGTTGGCCAGGCCGGCGGCAAGGAAAGCGCCGGAGCTGACGCCCACGTAGTCCTCGAGCCGGGTCAGGTCCAGGCCTTCGAGCGCCACGTCCAGCGCGCGCAGCGCCCCCAGTTCGTACATGCCGCCGATCGGCCCGCCGCCGGCGATGGCCAGGCCGATGCGGCCCTGGCTGGGCGGTTGGCTCTTCCGGGCGGGCTGCAGAACAAGCATGCTAGGGGGAACTCCTGCGAAGGCGCGGCGATTGTAGCCGCTCAGGCCATTCCCCAAGTGTGAACCTTTCCGACGCTTCCGTGACCACGACGTCCCCGGTGCCGCGGCCATGAGCCACGCCCTCCAGCGCCACCGCCTGGGCCAGCGCCTGGCCTGGCAGCAGGCGGTCAACGACCCGGTGCGCGAACCGCGCAACCGGCTGGCCACGCTGCCCCTGCTGCGCGCCTGGCAGGCGAAGCGGCTGGCCGACGGCTTCCGCGATTTCCTGGCCAGCCCGCGCATGCGCCCGGCCGCCGAATTTTTCCTCACCGACCTGTACGGCGAGCGCGATTTTTCCGCCCGCGACCGCGACGTGGCGCGCATCCTGCCCCTGATGGCGCGGCTGCTGCCGGATACGCTGCTGGTGGCGGCGACGGACGCGATCGAGCTGGCGGTGCTGAGCCATGCCTTCGACCTACGTATGGCCGAAGCGCTGGCGGCGCGCGCCCGGCCCGGGGCGCCGATCACGGTGGAGGACTACGCCGCGGCGTATCGATCCGCCGGCTGTCCGCGGCTGCGCCGGCACCAGATCGAACTGATTCTGGGCGTGGGCTGGACCCTGGACGCGGCGGTGCGCAAGCACGGCGTCTACAAGCTGCTGCGCGCCTCGCGCCTGCCGGCGAAGGCGGCCGGGCTGTCCGAACTGCAGGGTTTCCTGGAGCGCGGCTTTTCCGCCTTCGACGCGCTGGGCGGGGCGGGCGACTTCCTGGAGGCGATCGGCCGCCGCGAGCGCGAGGTGTCGCGCCGGCTGTTCGCTGGCGAACCCGATCCCTTCGGCGAGGGGCCTAGCCGAACTCGCGGTCGAGGTACTGGTGGATCTCGCGCTCGATCGGGCCCTTGATCGCACCCAGCAGGAAACCCAGCTGCGCCGTCACGTGCACCTCCTTGGCCGACAGCGCGATGTGGCCGTCGACGCCGCCGCGCGAGAATTCCATGGTGTCGCCGTCCCAGCCGTATTCGACGTCGAACTTCTCGGCCAGGTGCTCGGCGACGCGCTCGATGGCGGCGCGTGCGTCCTTGATGCTGCGGGTGTGCTTGCGGCGGATGTCGATGTGGGACATGGGATCCTCCTGGACGGCCTATTCTGCTTGGCTTTGCCGTATCCACCAAGGGTGCGCGCGATGGCAGCCATGCTAGATTCGCGGGCGGAGGACCCCGGATGCAACTGACGTTTCCCAACGGCGAACACCCCAGCGTGCCCCTGCAGGGCGAAGTCGCCGTGGGCAGCCGCGCCGGCCTGCGGGTGAGCCTGCCGGGCAGCGGCCTGGCCGCGCACCACGCCAGTTTCACCAGCGACCGTCGCGGCCTGTGGCTGCGCGTGCCCAATGGCGCGCCCGGCGTGCACCTCAATGCACGACCGGTGCAGCGCCTGGCCCAGCTGCGGCCGGGCGACCTGGTCTGCCTGGACAAGCTGCGGGTGGTGGTGCGCGCCGACGACGAGCCCGCCATCGAACGCCGCATTCCCGCCTCGGCCCCGGCCGCCATGAACGAGGCCCAGCGAGTGGCGGCCGCCCGCGTGGTCCTGCGCGGCCTGAGCGGCCAGCACTTCGGCCGCAGCTACACACTCACCGAACCGCGCACGCTGGGTCGCGCGCCCTCGGCCGACATCCGCCTCGATGACCCGGCCATCGCCGACCGCCATGCCGTGGTCGAACTGCATGGCGACCGCGTCGTGCTGCGCGCCGTCGGCAACGGCGGCGAATCGAGCCTGGTGAACGGCGTGCCGGTGCGCGACGCCGTGCTGTCGCCGGGCGACCAGTTGGTGGTGGAACAGCACCGCTTCGTACTCGAGGCCCCCGGCTTGCCGCTGCGCGGGCAATCCGGCGCAGGCAAGCCCGCCGCCACCACGCACACGCAAACCCTGGCCGCGGTGAACGTGCCCGTGGCCCGCGACCCGGCCCCCGGCCCCGAGCCGACGGCGCCGGTTCCGCCGGCCCGCGACCCGGGCGCGCTTTGGTGGCTGATTGCCGCCGCCACGGTGCTGGCGGCGGCCATGACGGCGCTGCTGGTCTACGCCCCCTGAGGCAGCGGGCGACGCAGCCGCCACCACAGCCGCAGTCCGAGCAGCACCACCAGGATGGCGGCGTAAACCGCCGGCTCGCGCAGGTCCGACTTCACCAGCCAGAGAAAATGCAGCACGGCCAGCGCACCGGCCAGGTAAACCGCCCGGTGCAGTTGTCCCCAGCGCCGTCCCAGGCGGCGCATCCAGCCGCGGGTGGACGTGAGCGCCAGCGGCAACAGCAGCAGCCAGGCGCTGAAGCCGACCGTGATGTAGGGACGCTTGGCGATGTCCTCGAAGATTTGCGCCCAGAAGCCGCCCAGGTCGAGCACCAGGTAAGTGGCCAGGTGCAGGCAGGCGTAGAAGAAGGCATACAGCCCCACCAGCCGCCGGAACCGCAGCGGCCAGGGTTGGCCCAGCAGGCGCCGCAGCGGCGTCAGCGCCAGGCCCAGCAGCAGCAGGCGCAGGGCCCAGTCCCCGGTGAAGTGGGTGATGGCGGCGACCGGGTCGGCGCCCAGGCCGTCGTCAATCACGGCCCGAACCAGCCAGGCCAGCGGCCACAGCGCCAGCGCGTGCGCCAGTGCCTTCAGCCCGACCCAGCGCCAGTCCACGCGCCTGCGCGCTAGAACCACTGGCGCAGGTCCATGCCCGAATACATCGCCGCCACCTGCGCGCCGTAGCCGTTGAAGGGCAGGGTGGCGATGCGTTCGGCGAACACGCGGTTGCCCTCGCCGGCGATGCGGCGCTCGCTGCGCTGGCTCCAGCGCGGGTGGTCCACGTCGGGGTTCACGTTGGAGTAGAAGCCGTATTCGGAAGGCTGGGCCAGGTTCCAGCTGGTGGCGGGCATCTGCTCGGTGAAATCGATGCGCACGATCGACTTGATGCTCTTGAAGCCGTACTTCCAGGGCACCACCAGGCGCAGCGGCGCGCCGTTCTGGTTCGGCAGCGGCTTGCCATACAGGCCGGTGGCAAGCAGCGTGAGCGGGTTCATGGCCTCGTCCATCCGCAGGCCTTCGCGGTAGGGCCAGTCCAGCGCCGGGAAGCGGATGCCGGGCATCTGCACCGGGTCGGCGAGCGTGGTGAAGGCCACGTACTTCGCGCGGGAAGTCGGCTTGAAGCGCTTGAGCACTTCGCCCAGCGGCACGCCCTGCCAGGGCACCACCATCGACCAGCCTTCGACGCAGCGCAGGCGGTAGATGCGGTCCTGCACCGGGTGCGGCCGCAGGAAGTCCTCGAGCCCGAAAGTACCGGTGAGTTCGGCTTCGCCTCCCACCACCACGGCCCAGGGCGAAGGCTTGAGGGTGTGGGCGTTGCGGGCCGGGTCGGCCTTGCCGGTGCCGAACTCGTAGAAGTTGTTGTAGCTGGTCACGTCTTCCCAGCGCGTCGGGACCTCGCGGGTGCGGAAACCGTCGGGGCTGTCGGTGGCTGCCGCGGCGGCGGCAGGCGCGGGGGCGGCATCCTCGGCGCCGGCGCAGCCGGCCAGCGCCAGCAGCGGGCTGGCCAGGCCCAGGCCCAGCAATTGCCGGCGGGCCCGGTAGACCGGTTCGGGGGTGATCTCGGACGAAGGCGGGGCGGGGTAGTCGAATCGGCGCATGGCGGGCTCCGGGGCCCCGTCTTGGGGGCGAATGGGATGGCTATACTCCGGACTGAGGGGTCCTGGGGGAAAAAGGATGCGCCTGGTCGAGGCGTTCGAGTCATCCACCAGCGTGGTGGCGGTGATGCGCGGCAGCGACGGCGTCTTCCTTGGCGTCAACGCCGCGTTTGAGCGTAGCACCGGCTACCGTCGCGACCAGGTGATAGGGCGGCTGCCGATCGAGATCGGCCTGTGGCCGGACCCCGCTTTCCGCGCCCGCATCTGGAGCGTCCTGCGCGCCGAGCAGCGTGCGGTGGCGCTGCCCATGAGCCTGGCCTGCGCCGACGGCCGGCTGCGCCCGGGCCACCTGAGCGTCGAGTTCGCCCGTGACGGCGGCGAAACCGTGGTGTTCTGCCTGGTGCACCTGGATCCCGACCAGTCGGCGGTGCCCGCGGCCGAGGCCGTGGTGCCCGACGGCTTCTACCGCTCGCTCTACCTGGCGGCGTCGGAAGGCATCTACCGCAGCCTGCCCGGCGGCGGTTTCCTGGACGTGAACCCGGCGATGGCGCGCATCCTCGGCTTCGGCTCGCCGGCCGCACTGCTGGCCGAGCGGGGGCGCAACGCGGTTTCGATGTACGTGGACCCTGCCCACGGCGCCCGCGTGCACGCACGCCTGCTGGCCGGCGAGCGACTGGAGCGCGAGCGCGCCCAGGTGCGGCGCCGCGACGGGGCGGTGATCTGGGTGAGCGAGAACAGCCGCGCCATTTTCGGCGAGGCCGGGCAGGTGCTGTTCTTCGAAGGTTCGCTGGTGGACATCACCGCCCAGGTCGAGGCCGAGCAGGCCCTGCTGCGCTCCGAAAGCAAGTACCGGACCCTGGTCGAGCACAGCCAGGTGGGCGTGTTCATCATGGCCGGCGAGCGCTACACCTACGCCAACCACGCCTTCGCCCAGATGCTGGGCTACCGCGAGGACGAACTGGTGGGCCGCGACTACCGGGAAATCATGGCGCCCGATGCCGTGCCGCAGTCCGAGCGCCGCGACCAGGACCGGCTGGCGGGCCGCCCGGTGCCACGCGACTTCGAATCCGTGCTGGTCCACCGCGAAGGCCGCCGCGTGCACGTGAAGGTGAGCATCGGGCCGGTGCTGCTGGACGGGGTGGAGCACCTGACCGGCACCGTGCTCGACATCACCCGCCAGCGCGAGGCCGAGGAGCGACTGCGCTTCCACGCCACCCACGACCCGCTCACCGGCCTGCCCAACCGCATGCTGTTCACGGATCGCCTCGAGCAATCGCTGATCCGCGCCCGACGGCGCGAAACGCTGGTCGGCGTGATGTTCATAGACCTCGACCGCTTCAAGCGCGTCAACGACACCCTCGG
>DNNT01000247.1 GCA_003497545.1 Arenimonas sp.
GGCGACGACGGGCGCAGCGACGACAGGCGCAGCGACGACAGGCGCAGCGACGACAGGCGCAGCGACGACAGGTGCAGCCACCGCGGCTTCGACCGCAACAGGCGCGACTTCCTCCACCACGGTTTCAGCCGCGGCCTTCGGCTCGACGACGGGGGCGACGTCCGCCTCCGGTTCCGCTTCGATTTCCTCGACGCCCGGCGTGGACGCCACGGCGGCCATCACCGCCACCGGCACCACCGACGGCGCCGGGCTCGGCGCGGGCGCGCGCGGGGCTTCCGGCTTCGGGGCCACGGCCAACGGGGTTGGCTCCAGGTCGTCGAAATCCGACTCGCCAGCGGTCACGGTCGGGGCCGCCACGGTGGAGCGCGGGGTGGACTCGTCCTGGCCCATGTCTTCGTCGTCGTAGTCGCTCTCGGCGTCGCCGCCCTGGCCCTCGCTGCCGCCATTGGCGGCATCACCCGCGGCACCCTCGGTACGACGACGGCGACGGCCACCGCGACGGCCGCGACGGCGGCGCCCGGTGCCCTCGGCCGCGGCCGCGGCGGCTTCGCCAGCGGCGCCGCCCAGGTTCTCGACGCCCTCGGCCACCACGTTTTCATCGGGAGACGGTTCGGCCAGCGACACGACGCCTTCGACGCCGTCCACCGCCAGCGCGACGGCCGCGCCTTCGGCACCACCCTGCGCAGCCTGGCGGGCGGCGCGGGCTTCGCGGCGCTCCTGCTCGCGCTTCTGGTTTTCCAGGCGCTGCTGCTCGCGGCGCTCGGCTTCCTTCTTCTGGTTTTCCTCGCGACGCTGCTGCGCCTCGAGACGCTTCTGCTCGTCCTGGCGCTTCTGTTCCTCGCTGCGCTCGGGCTTGGGCGGACGCGGCTGCTTGGGCTGCTGCTGGCCGCCCTGCGCGGCCTGGCCCGGCTGCGCCGGCTTGCCACCGCGGTCTCGCTCGATGCGCTCGCGTCGGCCGCCGCGCTCGTTGCGGTCGCGGCGACCACCACGCTCGCCGCGCTCACCGCGATCGTTGCGCTCGCCACGCTCGCCGCGCGGGGCTTGCGCCGGCGCGGCGCTGGCCGGGGTGTCGTCGCCGGCGAACACGGCCATCAGGCGCGCCAGGAAACCGCGCTTGGGGGCCGGGGCCTGCACGAACACCGGGGCCGGCGCGGCCTCGGGCGCGGGCGCTTCCTCGCGCACCGGCGCCGGGTTCGAAGGGCGCACGGCGGTGACGGCCGGCAGGNNGGCCGGCAGGTCGGGCACGTTGATGTGCGCCTTGGTCAGCGAATGCACGGCCAGCTTGCGCGGGGTGGTGCGGTGGTAGCTCGGCTTGCCGGCTTCCTCGCCCAGCTCGTTCTCGCGAAGGCGGCTGATGTTGAAGTGCGGGGTCTCGAGCTGGTCGTCGGCCACGATGACGATTGGCGCGTCGTGGCGCTGCTCGATCTCGATCAGGGCGCGGCGCTTTTCGTTGAGCAGGTAGTTGGCGATTTCCGGCGGGGCCTGCACCAGCACCTGCCCGGTGTTCTCCTTCATCGCGTGCTCTTCGGCCAGGCGCAGGATGGACAGCGACAGCGATTCCACGCTGCGCATGCGGCCATGGCCCTCGCAGCGCGGGCAGACGATCTGGCTGGACTCGCCCAGGCTCGGGCGCAGGCGCTGGCGGCTCATTTCCAGCAGGCCGAAGCGCGAGATGCGGCCGATCTGCACGCGGGCGCGGTCCTGCTTGAGCGCCTGCTGCAGGCGCTCCTCGACCTGGCGCTGGTGCTTGCCGGAGGTCATGTCGATGAAGTCGATCACCACCAGGCCGCCCAGGTCGCGCAGGCGCATCTGGCGGGCGACTTCGTCGGCGGCCTCGAGGTTGGTGTTGAACGCGGTTTCCTCGATGTCGCTGCCCTTGGTGGCGCGCGAGGAGTTCACGTCGATGGCGGTCAGCGCCTCGGTCTGGTCCACCACGATCGAGCCACCCGAGGGCAGGCGCACCTGGCGCTCGTAGGCGCCCTCGATCTGGGATTCGATCTGGTAGCGGTTGAACAGCGGCGTCGGGTCTTCGTAGAACTTGAGCTTGCGCAGGTTCTGCGGCATCACCGACTGCATGAAGTCGCGGGCTTCGTCGTACATCTCCCGGGTGTCGACCAGGATCTCGCCGACGTCGGCGCGCAGGTAGTCGCGCAGGGCGCGGATGATCAGGCGCGATTCCTGGTAGATCAGGAAGGGGGCCGGCTTGGACAGGGCGGCGTCGGTGATCGACTTCCAGACCTGGAGCAGGTAGTCGAGGTCCCACTGCAGCTCGTCGGCGGCGCGGCCGACGCCGGCGGTGCGGATGATCACGCCCATCTCGTCGGGGATGGTCAGCGCGTCCATGGCCTCCTTGAGGGCGGCGCGGTCGTCACCCTCGACCCGGCGCGAAACGCCGCCGGCGGTGGGCGAGTTCGGCATCAGCACCATGTAGCGGCCGGCCAGGGAGATGAACGTGGTCAGGGCGGCGCCCTTGTTGCCGCGCTCCTCCTTGTCCACCTGCACGACCACTTCCTGGCCTTCGCGCAGGAATTCCTTCAGGCCGGCCTTGTTCGGGTCGACGCCGGGGACGAAGTAGTCGCGGGAGATTTCCTTCAGCGGCAGGAAGCCGTGGCGCTCGCCGCCGTATTCCACGAACGCCGCCTCGAGGGACGGCTCGAGCCGGACGATGCGGCCCTTGTAGATGTTGGACTTCTTCTGTTCCTTCGAGGGCTGCTCGATGTCGATGTCGTACAGGTTCTGGCCATCGACGATCGCCACGCGCAGTTCTTCGGCCTGCGTGGCATTGATCAGCATACGTTTCATGGTGGATTCCTCACGCGCTCGTACCGCGAGGAACGCCGGGGTCCGCGCCCGATGTTTCTGGCCCGGGGCGCATGGCGCACCCGGGCCTGGCAGGAACTTCCAGCGCTACGAAACCTTGGGCGTACCCGCGGGAGCGCTTGTTGTGTTTGTTCGGTCTAGGGGCCCGGACCCCGCCTTGCGGCGTCCGGTGTTCGCAGGCCCAGGGGCCGGCGGCAATATCCGTCCGCCTTCGGCACCGGCTAACATGGTCACCCCCGTGGGGTGTGGTAGCGGTTCCTCGGGATTCGCAGGGGTCGGCTTTCGGCCGGTGACCCCCTGCGAAATCAGGACGTTATCTCGCGCAGTGATTGTATAGGGGCAACCCCCATGGCGGCAAACGATGTCTCGACCGGCGTGAGACTGGTCCGGGTCCCGGAGGACCGGGACGGCCAGCGGCTGGACAATTTCCTGCTCCTGCAGCTCAAGGGCGCGCCCCGCAGCCTGGTCTACAAGCTGGTGCGCAGCGGCCAGGTGCGCATCAACGGCAAGCGGGCCAAGGCCGACAGCCGCCTGTCCGGGGGCGACGAAGTGCGCATTCCGCCGGTGAAGCTGAACGAGCCGGGCGAGCAGCGGCCGCCGCCGAAGGGCCTGCTCGACCGCCTGGCCGCCAGCATCCTGTTCGAGGACAAGGCCATCCTGGCCGTGAACAAACCCAGCGGCCTGGCCACCCACGGCGGCAGCGGCATCAGCCACGGCCTGATCGAATCCCTGCGCGCCCTGCGCCCGGGTGAACCGCTGGAACTGGTGCACCGGCTCGACCGCGACACCTCGG
>DNNT01000222.1 GCA_003497545.1 Arenimonas sp.
GCCGCCGGCACGCCGTCGCCGGCGCCGAAGCTGCGCTGCGGCCGCAGCCGCCCACCCGCCCACTGCAGGCGCGACAGCCGGCCCAAACCCGCGAGCCACACGCTGCCATCGGGCTCGGCCAGCAGGTCGAGCACGGGCGCGGGTGGCGCGCCGGCCACCGGCTCGAAGCGCGCCGCGCGCGGCACCCATCGCTGCAGGCCATTTTCACCGGCCAACCACGGCTGGCCGTCCGGCCCGCGCCGGAGCGGCCCCGGCAACGCACCCGGTAGCCCGCCCAGCCCCGCGCCGCCACCGTCACGCCATTCGATGCCCGCCATGCCCACGAGCCAGACGCGCCCATCGGACGCTTCCAACAACTGCGTGACGGCACCGCCGGCCGCGGGCAAGGCTTGCCGGCGCCACGCCGCCGCCGGCGCATCGANNCCCCTGCGCCAGCCACAGGCTGCCGTCGGAGCGAGCCAGCAGCGCGGTGATGGGCGACGGCGACAACGCCGGACGCACCGAAGGCACGTGTTCGCGGCCGGCGGCCAGGTCGAGCAGCCGCAGCGACGCGCCGCGCGCAACCCAGGCGCCGCCCTCGCCGGCATCGGCCAGCAGCGGCGCCGCGTCCGCTTCGTTTCCGGCCGCCGGCAGAAAGGAAAAACTGCCCCAGGTCGCCGGCAGCGCCAGCAGCCCGTCGTCGCGTGTGCCGAACCACAGCCCGCCCTCGCGGTCCTCGAACAGCGCCAGTACCGCACGGCCAAAAACCGGCGCGGGCCAGCCCAACCCTCCCGNNCCCTCCCGTGCCCGGCGCCAAGCGCCGCAGGCCCGCCGGTCCGCCTTCCCACAGCGCACCCTCGCGGTCGCGCAGCCGGGTGGCAGGCGTCGGCAGGTTGCCCATGGCCGACGCCGACGCCGGCAGGAAACGCCGCCCATCCCGATCGAAACGCCACAGCCCGTGGCTTTGCACCGCCACCCAGACCTGGTCCTCGCCATCGACGAACACCGACTGCACCCCGTTGCCCGGCAGCGAACCCGGCTGCCCGGGCACCTGCCGCCACACGGTGAAGCCCAGCCCGTCGTAGCGCGCCAGGCCGTCGGGCGTGGCCAGCCACAGGTAGCCGGCGCGGTCCTGGGCGATGGCTTGCACCTGGCTGGAAGGCAGCCCGTCGGCCACGCCGAAGCTGCGGAAAGGTGCCGCGGCGGCCGCCAGCCCGGCCCAGGCCAGCAGACCGGCCAGCAGGACCGCGGCCACGCTGCGTTGCATTCGCGATGGCGGCCCCATGCACCCTCCGTACACCGATGCGGCCTAGACTAACCACCGCTGCCCATGCGCCGATTCGGAAAAAGGATGAATGCGCTGAGGAAAACGCTGTTTTGTCTGATCCTGCTAAGCGTGTCCGGCCTGGCGGTCGCCGCCGACGCCTGGCGGCTGGACCCGGTGCACACGCGCGTGCTGTTCAAGGTGGAGCACGCCGGCTTCTCCCAGGCCCTGGGCCTGTTCCCGGACGTGCAGGGCGAACTGCGCTTCGACCCGGACGACTGGACCACGGCCCGCCTCGAGGTGCGCATTCCGCTGGCGCGCCTGCAGATCGGCGACGACGGCTGGCGCGACAAACTGCTCACCCGCGCCTTCTTCGACGCCGCCCGCTTCCCCGAGGCGCGCTTCGTTTCCACCCGCGTCGAGCCGGTGGACGCGGAAAACGCCCGCGTCTTCGGCCAGCTCACGCTGCGTGGCGTGGCGCGCGAAGTCAGGCTCGACGTGCGCCTGAACAGACTCGCCCGCCACCCGCTCACCTTCCGCCGCACCGCCGGCTTCAGCGCCCGCGCCGAACTAGACCGCCGCGACTTCGGCATGGACGCCTGGCCGAACGTCATCGGCCAGAAGGTGCAGCTGGAAATCCAGGCCGAAGCCACCCGCACCCGCAACGACCAGGAGCCGAACGATGCCGATCCGGAACACCGCTGAACGCTGGGGCTGGGTCAGCCTGTCCCTGCACTGGCTCACCCTGCTGGCCATCGCCGGCCTGGTGGTCGTGGGCTTCGTGATGCAGGAGCTGCCCAATTCGCCCACCAAGATCCAGGTCTACGGCCTGCACAAGAGCTTCGGCCTGACCGTGCTGGCGCTCACCGTGCTGCGCCTGCTCTGGCGCCTGGTGGCCGGAACGCCGGCGCCGGTGCCGGGCACGCCGCGCTGGCAGTCCTTCATCGCCCAGGCCACGCACGGCGCGCTGTACGTGATCCTGCTGGCCATGCCGCTCAGCGGCTGGCTGTACAACTCCGCCTCGGGTTTCCCGCTCAAGTGGTTCGGCCTGTTCGCGCTGCCCAAGCTCAGCGGCTACGACGCCGGGGTGAAGGCCTTCGCATTGGCCGCGCACGAATGGCTGTTCATCGCCCTGGCGGTGATCGTGGCGGTGCACGCCTCGGCCGCGCTCAAGCACCACTACCTCGACCGCGACGCGACCCTGTCGCGCATGCTGCCCGGCCTGCCGGAACCGGCCGGCCGCGACGCCACGAACCTGGATTCCTGACATGTCCCTGCGCCTCACCCTCGCCCTCGCCGCCCTGCTCGCCGCCGCCGCCGCGCACGCCGCCGACTACCGCGCCGAAGCCGGCTCCACGCTCGGCTTCCGCGCCACCTACATGGACGAAGCCTTCGACAGCCGTTTCGCGCGCTTCACGCCGGAAATCCGCTTCGACCCGGCCGACCTGGCCGCCTCGCGCTTCGACGTGCGCATCGTCCTGGCCAGCGCCAGCACCGACAACGAAGAGCGCGACCAGATGCTGGTGGGCCCGGAATTCTTCGACGCCACCGGCGCCGCCGAGGCGCGCTACGTCGCCACCCGCTTCCGCGCGCTGGGCGGCAACCGCTTCGTCGCCGAAGGCAGCCTCACGCTGCGCGGCGTCACCCAGCCGGTGCCACTGCAGTTCACCTGGACCCCGGGTGCCAAGCCCGTGCTCGAGGGCAGCGCCACGCTCAAGCGCCTGGCGTTCAAGGTGGGCGAAGGCGACTGGGCCGACACCGCGCTGCTGCCCGACGAGGTGAAGGTGAGCACGCGCCTGGTGCTCTCGCCACGGTAAACCCGCCCGCGGAGACACGCCGCCGCAACACGTTCCTGCGATACTCCCGGCCGTATGAATCCCTTCCTGACCCGCCTCGCCGCGCTGCTTGCGGCGCTCCTGCTCGCCGCCTGCGCGCCGTCCGCGCGCGACGTGCGCGAACCCGCGCCCGCGCCGGCCTTCCCCGTGCTGCTGGTTTCGATCGACGGCGCCCACCCCGGCCGCCTGTTCCAGGGCGACACGCCGAACCTGGACGCGCTGGCCCGCCGCGGCACCCGTGCCGAGGGCATGCGCCCGTCCTATCCCAGCCTCACCTTCCCCAACCACTACACCCTGGTCACCGGCCTGCGCCCGGACCGCCACGGCATCATCGACAACCGCATGCGCGACGCGGCGCTCGGCGATTTTTCGATGCAGGACCGCGGGGCGGTGGGCGACGGCCGCTGGTGGGACGACGGCGAGCCGCTGTGGGTCACCGCGCAGGCGCACGGCCTGCGCAGCGCCACCATGTTCTGGCCCGGCTCCGAAGCCGCGGTGCGCGGCGTTCGGCCCAACCAGTGGTTCCCGTTCGAATACGGCCTGCCGGAAGCGCAGCGCGTGGCCACCGTGCTGGGCTGGCTGGACCTGCCGGCCGCCGAACGCCCGCACCTGATGACGCTCTACTTCGAGCGCGTGGACACCGCCGGCCACGTGTACGGCCCCGACAGCGCGCAGGCGCGCGCGGCGCTGGCCACGGTGGACGCGGCCATCGGCGAACTCGTCGCCGGGCTCGAGGCGCGCGGCCTGCGCGAGCGCGTGAACCTCATCGTCGTCTCCGACCACGGCATGGCCGACATCCACCCCGACCGCACGGTGTTCATCGAAGACCTGCT
>DNNT01000154.1 GCA_003497545.1 Arenimonas sp.
CCACCAGGTCGCGCATGCTAAGCCGGAACCACTCTCCATGCACGCGATCTCCGGCGCAGAGAGCATGGATGGCGCGCTCGAGTAATGTGTCTTGAACGGTCTGGAAGACGTGGAACACAGATATCGGGTGCGCGCTGGCTGACCGCAGTTGTTCCAGCCACTGGTCGAGGTGGTGGGTGCGGCCGATGTTGTACAGCCCGCCGCTTTCCAGGATGTAGACGCAACGCGAGTATGACCAGCGCTGTCCCATTGGTTTCTCCAGAGACGGCCAAGGCCGAGAAATGTGGCGCTCATGATACTGCATCTCCAACTGTGGCTACCTGGCAGCGCAGGCCGTCGCAGGCGAACCGATGGCAGCGCAGGCAGAGGCCCCAGCGATCATGGTCAAAGTCAAAACCATCCTTTACCCGGGTGGCGCGCGCGTCGAAGATCGGCGGCAGGTAGAGCTGGGGCTGTGGGCAGGCGCAGACGGCCTCGACGCGGTCGCAGGCACGGCAGATGAGCGGCGGCAGATAGGCCTCCGGCGCCGGCGTGTTGTGGCGCAGGTTGGCCACGGCCAACGCCTGGGGCGCATGGATCTCGTTCTCCGGATCGCAGACGTACTTGATCCAGGCCAGCACGTGGCGCAGGTCCGGCAGGCGGTTGCCGTATTCGTTGCGCGCCTCGTTCTCCGCGATCTGCTCGGCGATCGCGTGCGCCGGCTCGGGCCAGACGCCGAAGCAGACCAGCAGGGCCTCCGTACGGGTCCGGTTTTCCGGAATTCCGGAGCGTGTTGTTGTGTTTGACAGAGGTTCTGGTTTTGTATTTAACACAACAACAACAGAGTCCGGTTTTCCGGACTCACGCTCAGGCAGGTCCGGTTTTCCGGAATCCCGGACTCCCCGATCCGGGGCGGGCGCACTGGGGGTGGTGTCCGTGTATGTATGTGTGTTGGGAAAGCTGATCAGGTAGCGGCCGGCGCCGTTGGTGGTCCACTGGATGAACTTGCCGAAGCGCAGCAGGCGCAGGTGCTCGCGCGCCTGCGTGCGCGACAGCCCGAGCAACGGGACGATCTCGGTCTCGAAGTCGAGCGGATCGGTGCGCTGGTAGTTCTGCCGCCAGGCGGCGGCCAGCAGCCGGCTGTAGGACTGGAAGAGGGCGGCGGCCATCGTCTGATCGGCGACGATCGATTCAAGGATGGGCACGTAGCGGGGGGCGGTCATTCCCGGGCGCCCTCCAGCTGCAGCGGCAGCTGCACCAGGCCCGGGGCCTGCCGGCGGATGTCGGCGCATAGATCGAGCAGCGCGATGAGGCGCTCATCGACCTCAGCCGTATGGGGGATGATGTACCACCCTCCATCAACAGCCAGGGCTGGCGGCGGATTGCCCGCCAGCAGCCGGCCGAACGCGTGGCCGACGAAGCCGTGGCTGATGAGTATCCGCTGGTGGCCGGGCTCGACGTCCGGGTCGTCGACCAGCTTGATTTGCATGTCGGCGACGGTGATGATCGTCTTGAGCACCCAATTCTCCTTTCGGGCCGNNCGTCTAGGAGGAGCGGGGATGCCTGGCCCCGCTGCGCGCGCCCGACTCGGCGTCAGGCCCGCGCGGCGAAGCAGGCTCCGCTCCTGCGGTGGATGGCACGAGAGTTGGCATGGCCGGCGCGTCGAACGCCATGACCATCTGGCCCGCCGGGGCCCGGAAGGCGCGCTCGGCCGCGGCGGCCTGGGCGCGCGCCTTGTCGAGCAACGTGGTGGCGCGGCTCATGGTCTCGGCGTGGTACGCGTTGAACTCGGCCATGTCGGCGGCGATGAAGACGCCGTAGGGCCGCCGACTCGAGGAGCAGATGAGCGCGCCGGGGCCGTCCGAGGCCTGCAGCGCGTTCACTTCCTCGCGCAGGTTGCGCTCGTCGGCCTGAACCGTGAAGCCGACGCCGCGGGCCCGCGCCGCCAGGTCGGCCCAGGTGATGGCGCGCCCGAGGCCGACGTGGCCATATCGCAGCTCAGCCAGGAGCCAGTCGCGCAGCGAGGTGTCCGGGGCGGTGAAGCGGCGCATGGCTTGCCTAGAAGACGTGCTGATCCAGGCCGGCGAGGGCGGCGGCCCAGTCGCCATGCTTCTCGGTGGCGATGTCTGCGGCCAACTGTTTGTCGATCCCGAAATGCTTGGCCGTGGNNCGTCGCTCGGCTTGGCCTTGGTCTTGATCTGCGCCAGGAGGCCGTTCGAGTCGATGCGATGCGTCGTGACTGCCGCTTTGGGCGGCTCCGGATTGGGCGAGGCGGATGCTGGCGCCGGCGTGGTGGGGGCTGTCGGCTTGCCGGTCTCGGCCGCCTTGCTGACCTTGCTCGGGATCGGCTCCACTTCGGACGGCTGGCGGAAGGGGATCAGGCGTACGTATTTGACATTGCCCTCAGCGTCCTTGCCGAGGGGCCGTGAGAACCAGATGGCCTCACCGAACTTGTTCTGCGGCGAGCGGCGCTGCCAGGTGTATTCGCCCCATTCCACGTGGGATGGGCCGTCATCGTCGCTGGAGACGATGCGCGCGCCGATGCTGGACCAGTCGAAACTGGAGTAGTCGGCCAGCTGGCGCTGGTACTTGGGGGCCTCCGGCGCGAGCGACCGGGNNCCCAGGCGGGCGGATTGCTTGAGCTGCGCGGTCATCAGGTGGATGACCAGTTCTTCGTGTGTGGGTGGTTTCGGATCGGTGGTCATGGGAGGCTCCTAGTTGGACGTGTGACGCGGGCCGTCTGACGGATGCCTGTCGCCCGCGGCTCGCTGCTCCAGCTGGGAGAGCGGGGGACGCAGGGACAGGNNCGGCGCGGTAGAAGGGCACGGGGCGGGAGGCGGTGATGATGGGCATTAGTAGGCCTTGATCCAGGCGTCCACCGCGGCGTGGGTGATGATCACGTCTCCTTCGGCTGGGGCGCCGGCGATGAACTCCCATTTGAACGCCTGATGCATGACGAAGGCGTGGGTAAAACAATCACCACGCCAGCAAGTTTCACGCTCTCCTGTGTAGCCCAGGCGGTGCAGCGAGTGCTCCAAAATGTTGAGGGCCAGGTCGGCCGGCCCGCTGCCGCCATAGCCGAACTCGAAGCCGGTCGGGCTG
>DNNT01000303.1 GCA_003497545.1 Arenimonas sp.
GACCACCACGTCCTTGGCCAGCGGGTTGGGCATGGCGCCCGGGTCGACCACCGAGCTGATCCGGTAGCCGGGAATCGCCAGGTGCAGCCACAGCCCGGCGGCGATGAAGCCGGCGACGGCCACGATCGCCGCCACCACCGCCGCGCGGCTGGCGCGGCGCTGGATGTCGCCTTCGGTCCGGTGCGCCAGGTAGTTGCCGCCATGCGCCGTGATCATGGCGCTGCTGACGACGCCCGCCAGCAGGGCGAACGGGTTGAGCAGNNTTGCCGAAGGCCACGCCGAAGATCAGCGGCGGCACCGCGCCGCCGATGAACAGACCCCAGTCCCAGACCTTGCGCCAGGTGGCGTTGTGGATCTTGCTGCGGTAGTCGAAACCGACGGGCCGGAAGAACAGCGCCCACAGCACCGCCAGCATGGCCCAGTAGAAGCCGCTGAACGCGGTGGCGTAGACCAGTGGCCAGGCCGCGAAGATGGCGCCGCCGCCGGTGATGAACCAGACCTGGTTGCCGTCCCAGTGCGGGCCGACGGTGTTGATGATGACGCGGCGCTCGACGTCGTCCTTGCCGGCGAAGGGCAGCAGGGTGCCGACGCCCATGTCATGGCCGTCCATCACCGCGAAGCCGACGAGCAGCACGCCCACCAGCAGCCACCAGATGATCTTCAGCGTCTCGTAGTCGAACATGGCGGTGTCCTCAGGCGTGGGCGGGCGAAGCGGCTTCGCCCTCGTAGCGGCCGGTGCCCAGGCTGGCGGGACCAAGCCGGGCGAAGCGGACCATCAGGTACATCTCGACCACCAGCAGCACGGTGTAGAAGCCGATGAAACCGGCCAGCGAGCCGTACAGGTTGCCCACGCTCAGGGTGGACACCGACAGGTGGGTCGGCAGCACGCCATAGATGGTCCAGGGCTGGCGGCCGTATTCGGCGACGAACCAGCCGAGCTCGGAGGCGATCCACGGCGCGGGCAGCATCCACACGGCCCAGTGCAGCACCCAGCGCCAGCGCACGCAGTCGCCGCGCACGGTCATGAAGAACGAGAGCGCGAACAGGGCGAGCATCAGGAAGCCCAGGCCCACCATGATGCGGAAGCTCCAGAACATCGGCGCCACCCTCGGGATGGTGTCGTCGGTGGCCTGGTCGATCATCGCCGGCGTGGCTTCGCGCACGTCGACCACGTACTTGCGCAGCAGCAGGCCGAAGCCGAGGTCTGCCTTGTGCGCCTCGAAGGTCGTCCGCGCTTCGGCGTCGGACGGATCGGCGCGCAGGGCTTCCAGGGCGGACACCGCGTGGATGCCCGATTCGATGCGGGTGCGGTTGTGCGCCTTGATCTCGTGGATGCCAGGGATTTCCTCGCTGATCGAGCGGGTGCCGATCAGGCCCATCACGTAGGGGATCTTGATTTCCCAGTCGTTGCGTTCGGCCTGTTCATTGGGCCAGGCGACCAGGTTGAAGCCGGCCGGCGCGGGCTCGGTTTCCCACATGGCCTCCATCGCCGCCAGCTTGGTCTGCTGCGCCTCGCCCACGGTGTAGCCGGATTCGTCGCCCAGCACGATCACCGAGCACACCGAAGCCAGGCCGAAGGCGGCGGCGACCCGGAAGCTGCGCTTGGCGAACTCCACGTTCCGGCCCCTGAGCAGGTACCAGGCCGAGATCGACAGCACGAACATGGCGCCGGTGACATAGCCCGCCGACACGGTGTGCACGAACTTGGCCTGGGCGTCGGGGTTGAACACGACGGCCCAGAAGTCGGTCATCTCCATGCGCATCGTCTCGAAGCTGAATTCGGCACCGACCGGGTTCTGCATCCAGCCGTTGGCGATCAGGATCCACAGCGCGGAGAGGTTGGTGCCCACCGCCATCAGCAGCGTCACCAGCAGGTGCTGGCCCTTGGACAGGCGGTCCCAGCCAAAGAAGAACAGGCCGATGAAGGTGGATTCGAGGAAGAAGGCCATCAGGCCCTCGATCGCCAGCGGCGCGCCGAAGATGTCGCCGACGTAGTGCGAGTAGTAGGCCCAGTTGGTGCCGAACTGGAACTCGAGGGTGATGCCCGTGGTGACGCCGAGGGCGAAGTTGATGCCGAAGAGCTTGCCCCAGAACCGGGTCATGTCCTTCCAGATGACCTTGCCGGTCATCACGTACACGCTTTCCATCACCACCAGCAGCCAGACCATGCCGAGCGTGAGCGGCACGAACAGGAAGTGGTACATCGCCGTGACGGCGAACTGCAGGCGGGAAAGGTCAACCAGTTCCTCGGAGATCATTGGCGGGTTCCTCGGTCCATCAACAGGCGCCCGGCGGCCTCCTCGCCAGAGACCGGCACCTGCCGGTCCTGCACGAAGGCCATCCACAGCGCGACCAGCGCCACCAGCTTCAGGACCACGACGACGATGATTTCCCGCAGCAATTTCTGGTTGGGGTCGCGCATCGGGTCGGGGTTCGGTGGGACTCGGGACACTCTCTGCATGCTCCATGCCAAGGCCCGGGCGCTGTTGAATCAATGGCTTGCCACAGGCACTGGCACCAGATGGCAGTTGTTGGCAGTGTCATGGCATGACATGAGGAGCGCGGCGTGACCCTGCCCAAGGAACTCGAGAGCTACCTCGCGGCCCTGCCCGAGCCCCACATCGTCATCGACGACGACTACCGCATCCTGGCCGCCAATGCCGCCTATCGCGCCGCGTTCCCGGGCGGGGCGCAGCTGGTGGGGCGCACCTGCCACAAGGTGTCGCATGACAGCCCGGTGCCCTGCGACCAGGCCGGCGAGACCTGCCCGCTGTCGCGCGTCCGGCAATCGGGGCTGCGCGAGAAGGTGGTGCACCTGCACCACCACCGCCATGGCGCCGAGTACGTCGAGATCGACCTCGTGCCCATCACCCTGTCCGACGGGCGCCGGGTCTACCTGGAGCGGCTGCAGGGCATGGCCGCGGCCAGCGCGCAGCCTTCGGCGGACGGCCTGGTCGGGCGTTCCCCGGCTTTCCGCCAGATGATGGAGCGGGTGGCCAGGGTGGCGCCCACCGAGGCCAGCGTGCTGTTGCTGGGCGAATCCGGTTCGGGCAAGGAGATGGCGGCCAAGGCCGTCCACCAGGCCAGTGCGCGCGCCGGCGCCCCGTTCGTGGCGGTGGATTGCGCGGCCCTGCCCGAGGGCCTGTTCGAGTCCGAGTTGTTCGGTCACGAACGCGGCGCGTTCACCGGCGCGTCGGGCGTGCGCCCGGGCCTGGTGGAGTCGGCGGCCGGCGGCACGCTCTTCCTCGACGAGGTGGGTGACATCCCGCTGGCGATGCAGGTGAAGCTGCTGCGCCTGCTGGAGTCGGGCACCTTCCGCCGGGTCGGCAGCAATGAATGGCGCCGGGCGCAGGTGCGCATCGTCAGCGCCACGCACCGGAGCCCGGCGGCCATGGTGGCCGATGGCCGCTTCCGCCAGGACCTTTACTTCCGCCTGGCCACGTTTCCGCTGCGGATCCCGCCCCTGCGCGAGCGACGCGAGGACATCCCGCTGCTGGCCGGCTCCCTGCTCGACCGCATCCGCGGCCGGCGGGACGTGGCACTGTCGGCGGAAGCCATCGAGCGCCTGCGCCAGCTGCCGCTGGAAGGCAACATCCGCGAACTGCGCAACCTGGTCGAGCGGGCGCTGGTGTTCTGCGACGGTGCCGTGCTCGATGTCCTCCACCTCGACGAGGCCCTGGCCCTCGAGCAGGAGCTCGACGGTGCCGTGCCGGCGCAGGACGGCGCGGCGCGCCGCCGCGAGCAGGCGCGCCGGCTCGGGATCAGCGAGCGCACGCTCTACCGTCGACTGAAGGCAGGGCGGTTACCGCAGGGCTGAAATCCGCCGATGCGAATTCCTGCACATCGAATTGCCAAGCCAGCACACGGCAACTGCGAACGCAGGCTACTGTCATATTGTTAAGCACTTGTAAACATCACTGCTCCGGCCATCCGGCCTTGAGTAGTGGAGTAACGCAAGATGCAATCCCGTACGCTTTCCGCGTCCATCCAGCGCGCGCTGCTGGCCATGGCGGCGGTCTCGGCCGGCGCGCTGTCCGCCACCAGCGCACTCGCGCAGGAGTCGGAAGACGCCGCCACCCTCGACACCATCGAAGTCACCGGTTCGCGCCTGAAGCGCGCCGACATCGAAGGCGCCGTGCCGGTCATCGTGATCGACCGCGCCCAGATCGACGCGTCGGGCGACGTTTCCGTGGCCGACGTGCTGCGCGACTCGACCTTCGCCTCGTTCGGCAACTTCAAGCCGCAGTCGGGCTCCTCGGCCCAGTCGCTGGCCACCATCGACCTGCGCGGCGTCGGCTCCGGCCGCACCCTGGTGCTGATCGACGGCCGCCGCGCCCCGACCAACCCGATGTCCGCCTCGTCGGGCACCGACCTCAACGCCATCCCGCTGGCGGCCGTCGAGCGCATCGAGATCCTGTCCGACGGCGCCTCGGCCGTTTACGGCTCCGACGCCATCGGCGGCGTGGTCAACGTGATCCTGCGCAAGGACTTCAACGGCGCCGAGATCCGCTACGGCATCGGTTCCACCGAAGTGAAGGGCGGCGACCTGCAGGACATGTCGGTCGTGTTCGGCTCCTCGTCCGACCGCACCCGCGTGATCGGCGGCGCCTCGTCCTCGAAGCGCGGCATGGTCTTCACCCGTGACCAGATCGGCGGCCAGGGCCTGGGTGTCTCCACCTATGGCAACAACTACTACGACTGGGAAATGGTCGATACCGACGATGACGGTATCGAAGACAGCCTCGGCGGCACCATCCGCGCCGTGCCGGGCTTCGACTGCACCCAGGGCGCCTTCTGGGTGACCGGTTCGGGCACCTGCTCGTTCAACTTCAACTCGGTGGCCGCCAACGACGCCAAGGTCGACAACACCTCGGTGTTCGTGCGCGCCGACCACCAGATCAACGACAACTGGTCGGTCTACGGCTCGGCCAGCATGACCAAGGTCGAGACCTTCGGTCGCTACGCGCCGGTCCCGGGCGTGGTGCGCGTCGAAGACGGCACCCCGAACGACATCAACAACAACCCGGACCTGATCGACCCGGTCACCGGCACCGACGGCCTGCCGACCTACTACTTCCACCGCTTCGCCGCTGCCGGCAACCGCGACAACTGGACCGACACCACGAACTCCGACTTCCTGGTCGGTTTCCAGGGCCAGCTGACCGACACCATCGGCGTCGACTTCGGCATGCGCCGCACCGACTACAAGTACGTCGAGCTGGGCCGTGGCTACATCGTGGCCAATCTGGCCAACGCCGCCGCCAACAGCGGCGACTACATCCTGACCGACCCGTACGGCGCCGACCCGGACGTGCTGGCCGGCATCCAGGCCACCATCAGCCGTGATTCCCGCTGGACGACCGACGAGATCTACGCGCTGGTCAACTTCGACCTGTTCGAGATGGGCGGCGGCACCTCCAACGGCGTGTTCGGCGTCGAGTACCGCGAAGACAGTCTGGTCGACCTGTACGACTCGCTGTCGGAAGCCGGCCAGGTGCTGGGTTCCTCGGGTGGCTCGCCCTCGGGTTCGCGCGACGCG
>DNNT01000126.1 GCA_003497545.1 Arenimonas sp.
ACCACCGGATCATAGGGGCTGCGCACCCACAGGCCACCGGCATAGACGCTGTTGGGGCCATCCTCCGCCTTCTCGCCGAACAGGCCGATCAGGCGGCGACGCACTTCCTCCATATAATAGCCGCCCGCGCGCGCATCAAAGCTCGAACTATGCGTGGCGACGGTACCCAGCGGCAGCGCCGCCGCCGCATCGCGTTGCGCAGGCGTGATCCAGCCGCTTTTCACCATCTCGCCCAGCGCCCAATTGCGCCGGTCGAGCGCGCGCGCCATGCCGCTTTCGCTTTCGGGGCGATAATTGGCCGGACCCTTGGGCAGGATCGACAGATACGCCATTTCATGCAGGGCGAGGTCGGCGACATCCTTGTTGAAATAGGCGCGCGCCGCCGCCTGCACGCCGTAAGCGTTCCGGCCAAGGAAGATCTGATTGAAATAGAGTTCCAGTATCTGCTGCTTGCTCAGGACATTTTCCATGCGGTAGGCGAGGATCATCTCCTTCACCTTGCGCGTGGGCGAATATTCATCGCCGATCAGCAGATTCTTGGCGACCTGCTGGGTGATGGTGGAACCGCCACGCGCGCGCTGGCCAGAGCCGAGCTTGCTCGCATAATCGACCACCGCCCCTGCAAAACCTGGAATATCGACGCCATGATGTTCGAAGAAGGTCTTGTCCTCCGCCGCCAGATAGGCGCGGATCAGCAGCGGCGGATAATCGCTATATTGCAGTTGCACGCGTCGTTCGCGGGCATAGCTGTGAACCGGCTGGCCATTGATATCGCGCACGATGGTCGGCAGCGGCGGCTCATATTCCAGCAGGGTCGCGGCATCGGGCAGGCCGCGTGCGAAGATCAGCCAGAATAACAGGCAGGCGGTCAGAAACGCGCCGAGCACTATCGCGCCCCAGCGGACCAGGCGGCGCTGCCACAGGCTACGCAACACGTCCGTCACGCCACTGGCGTCGCGGCGCAGGCGGTAGGCAAAGGATGACGGGGCGGTATCGGGGCTGGCCTCTTCCATGGGTACGAGGCTCTAGGGTCAAATCGCGGGCAACGCCAGTATGGATCGACGCGCGATGGTCTTACCCACCCGCCGTCCGGCCGCGCATCGCCAGCTTCCGCGCGAAATGGACCTCGATCGCGCGGGCCACACCGCGCGCGATCTTCGACTGGCCCTCGCGCGATGATAGAAACGCCGCGTCGTCGGCATTGCTGATATAGCCGGTCTCGAACAGGATCGATGGCGTGTCCGGGGCCTTGAGCACCATCAGCGACGCAAAGCGGTGATAGCTGCTGCGGAACGGCACATAGGGCGCGGCTTCGCGCTGGAGCAGTCGGGCGAAGCTGGCCGAAATGTTGAGCGATTCGCGCTGGGTCAGGTCGATGAGGATCGAGGACACGTCGCCCGACTGTCCGCCCAGATTGACGCCGTTGAGGATGTCGGCCTTGTTTTCCCGCGCCGCCAGTCGTGCCGCCTCGCGGTCGGATGCGGTTTCCGACAGGGTATAGACGGTCGCGCCCTGCGCTTGCGTATTCTCTGCCGCGTCGGCGTGGATGGAGATGAACAGGTCGGCCTGCGCCTCGCGCGCGCGCTGGTAGCGCTGGTGCAGCGGGATGAAGACGTCGCCGTCGCGCACCAGGTAGGCCTGCATGCCCGGGTCGGCGTTCACCTGCTTGGCGAGCTCGCGCGCCATCGCCAGGGTGATGTCCTTCTCGAACTTGCGGGTCGGGCCGATGGCGCCCGGGTCCTTGCCGCCGTGGCCGGCGTCGATGGCGACGATGAGCTTGCGCTCGCCCTTGCCGATCACGTCTTCGACGGTACGCGCGGGCGCCGGCTTGCCGGCCAGCGCGGGCGCGTTGCCCAGCAGTTCCACCACCAAGCGCGCGGAATCACCCTCGCGCTCGAGGCGACTGCGCGGCTGCACGCCGCGACCCAGGTCGAAGACCACGCGCAGGTCGCCTTCGGCCGGCTTGCCGGTGCGCACGCCGGACACCACGCCGTTCGGCGCGGGCGGCTTGAAGCCACCGGCCAGCGAGGAGCGCGAGAGGTCGAGCACCAGGCGGTCGGGGTTGGCGAGGGTGAAAAGCTTGTAGTCCGCCGGGCCCGAGAGCTCGAGCACCGCGCGGGTGCCGTCCTCGCCTTCGACCAGGCTCAGGCCGCGCAGCTGGGCGGCCTGCGCCGACGCGGCGGACAGGCCGGCGAAGGCGGCAAGGGACAGGGCAAGAGCGGAAATCCGGCGCATACCCCGGATTGAAGCACCGGGATTGGGGAAAAGCAAGGGTTTTCCCTTTGGAATCCGACACCTGCCGGACCTTCCTCGGATTTGGGTCAGAAGAGGCCCGGAAAGCCCCTCAAATCGCGGCCCCGGCCAGCCAGGCCTCTCCCTCCGGGCTGCTGGCTTCCAGCCGGGCGCGGCGGCCCACGCCCTCGACGGCCAGGCGGACCCGCAGGTCGGGGGCCGGCAGGCCACCCTGGCCGCGGTCGGGCCATTCGACCAGCCACAGCGTGGCCTCGGCGGCGAGTTCGTCCAGGCCCAGGAAATCGAGCTCGGCAGCGCCAGCCAGGCGGTAGAGGTCGAGGTGCGCGGCTTCGCCCGCCGGCAGCGGATAGCGCTCGATGAGCGTGTAGGTGGGGCTCTTGATGGCGCCGCGCACGCCCAGCGCACGCAGCCAGGCACGGGCCAGGCTGGACTTGCCGGCGCCCAGGTCGCCCTCGAGGAAAACCACGGCGCGCGCCGGCTGGCTGGCGGCCAGCGCGGCGGCCAGGGCTTCCGTGGCGAGGGGATCGGCCAGGAAAACTTCGCGCGCGCTCATTCGGGGTTCGCCAGCTTGCGCAGGTAGGGAAACAGGTCGGAGGGCAGCAGGCCGCGTTCGCCGCCGATGCGCGCGGCATGGTCGCCGGCGGCGGCGTGCAGCAGCGCACCGGCCACCGCCGCTTCGAAGGCCGGCAGGCGCTGCGCGTGCAGCGCGGCGATCACGCCCGAGAGCACGTCGCCCATGCCGCCGGTGGCCATGCCCGGGTTGCCGGCGCCGATCACCACCGGCACCTCGCCGGGCGCGGCCACCACGGTGCCGGCGCCCTTGAGCACCACCACGCAATCGAAGCGCCGCACGAGCGCGGCGGCGGCAGCGAAGCGGTCGGCCTGCACCTCGGCGCTGGTGAGGCCGAGCAGGCGCCCGGCTTCGCCCGGATGCGGTGTGAGGATGGCCTGCGGCAAGGGCTGGGGCGCGGCGGCGAGCAGGTTCAGGCCATCGGCGTCGAGCACCAGGGGTTTGCCGCTGGCGAGCGCGGCAGCGTAAAGCGCGCGACCCCAGTCGCCCTGCCCGAGGCCGGGGCCCACGGCCAGCACGGTGGCGCGCTCGAGCAACGACGCCAGCGCGGCGGCGTCTTCGACGGCGTGCGTCATCGCCTCGGGCCGCGCGGCCACCAGCGCCGCCACGCCGGCGCTGCGCGTGGCCACGCTGGCCAGGCCCACGCCGGTGCGCAGCGCGGCTTCGGCGCACAGGCGCACCGCGCCGCCCATGCCCACTTCGCCGCCAACGCAGAGCACGTGCCCGTGTTCGCCCTTGTGGGCATTGGCGTGGCGCGGCGCCAGCCAACGCGAGAGGCCGTCGGGGCGGATCAGCCAGGCGGCCGGCGCTTCATCGGTGAGTCGCGCGGTTTCCAGGCCCAGTGAGTCCACCCGCACCTCGCCGTCGAAATCGCGGGCCATGCCGGTGTAGAGGCCACGCTTGGCGGCGATGAAACTCAGGGTCACGTCGGCCCGCACCACGGCGCCGGACGCGTGGCCGGTGTCGGCGTCCAGGCCCGAGGGCACGTCCAGCGCCAGCACGGGCAAATGGCTGGCGTTGATGCGTTCGATCATGGCGCGCGCGGCGTCGGAGGGCGGGCGCGTCAGGCCGATGCCGTAGAGCGCGTCCACCCAGACGTCGGCCTCGGGCAGCAGGCCGTCGAAGGTTTCCACCCGGCCGCCGGCGGCGCGCCAGTCGGCCAGCGCCTGCCGAGCCTCCTTCGCGCGCGGACTGGTGCCGGGCGGTGCCAGCACCACCACGGCGAAACCCTCGGCCTTCGCCAACCGGGCCAGCACGTAGCCGTCGCCGCCGTTGTTGCCCGGCCCGCAGGCCACGCCGATGCGACGGGCCTGCGGCCAGCATTCACGCAGCAGCCGCCAGGCGGCCTCGCCCGCGCGGCACATCAGGGTGTAGCCGGGCACGCCCAGGGTGTCGATGGCCGTGCGGTCCATCGCCCGCACCTGGGCGCCGCGGTACAGGGGCAGCAGTTCGCTCATGCCGGGATTCTATACTTGCCGCATGCGCGACCCGGCCGACATGACCGCCCTCGCCCGGGCCATCCGCGCCTGGGGCGCCGAACTGGGCTTCCAGCAGGTGGGCATCGCCGGCGTCGAGCTGGGCGAGGACGAGGCGCACCTGCGCGACTGGCTGGCCAAGGGCCAGCACGGGGCGATGGACTACATGGCCCGGCACGGCGACAAACGATCCCGCCCGGCCGAACTGGTGCCCGGCACGCTGCGCGTGCTGTCGGTGCGCATGGACTACGGCACCGGCGACGACGCCGCGGCCTGGGCCACGCTCGAACGCGGCGAAGACGCCTACGTGGCGCGTTACGCGCTGGGCCGCGACTACCACAAGGTGCTGCGCAACCGCCTGCAGAAACTGGCCGACCGCATCGCCGGCGAGATCGGCCCGTTTGGCTACCGCGCCTTCGTCGATTCGGCGCCGGTGCTCGAACGCGCGCTGGCGCGCGACGCCGGCCTGGGCTGGATCGGCAAGCACAGCTGCCTGATCAACAAATCGGCCGGCAGCTGGTTTTTCCTGGGCGAGATCTACACCGACCTGCCGCTGCCGGTGGACGTGCCCGCCAGCGCGCACTGCGGCACCTGCACGCGCTGCCTGCAGGTGTGCCCGACGCAGGCCATCGTGGCGCCCTACCGCGTGGACGCGCGCCGCTGCATCAGCTACCTGACCATCGANNTCCTGCGCCGCACCGAAGGCAGCGCCATCCGCCGCACCGGCCACGAAGGCTGGCTGCGCAACATCGCCGTGGCCCTGGGCAATGCGCCCACCACGCCCGCCGTACTCGCCGCCCTCGCCTCCCGCCGCGACCACCCCAGCGCGCTCGTGCGCGAACACGTCGCCTGGGCCCTCGCCCGGCATGAAGCCCAAAAATAGGGGTCAGAGTACTAANNTCTTGCCCAGCTCCACGCCCCACTGGTCGAAGGCGTTGATGCCCCAGAGCACGGCCTGCACGTAGACGCTGTGTTCGTACATGGCCAGCAGCGCGCCCAGCGAGGCCGGCGTGAGCTCGTCGAGCAGCATCAGCGTGCTCGGGCGGCCGCCGGCGTGGTGGCGGTGCGGGTCGTCGTGGCCGGCACCGTTGGCCAGGGCCTCGGCCTGGGCCAGCAGGTTGGCCATGAGCGCGCGGTGGTTTTCCTCGTGCCCGTGCGCAGGGCGGATGACGCCGATGAAATCGGCCGGCACCGGGTCGGTGCCCTGGTGCAGGGCCTGGAAGAAGCTGTGCTGCACGTTGGTGCCGGCGCCACCCCAGAGCACAGGAACCGTCGGGACCGGCACCGGGCTGCCGTCGGCGCGCACCGACTTGCCCAGGCTTTCCATCACCAGCTGCTGCAGGTAACTGGGCAGCAGCGCCAGGCGTTCGTCGTAGGGCAGCACGGCCTGCGTGGCGGCGCCCAGCGCATTGCGGTTCCACACCGCGAAAAGGCCGTGCCAGGCCGCCAGGTTGTGCGCCACCGGCGCCTCGCGCACGTGCCGGTCCATCAGCGCGGCGCCGTCGAGCAGCTGCGCGAAGGCCTCGCGGCCAATGGCCAGCTGCAGTGCGAAACCCACCGCCGACCACAGCGAATAACGCCCGCCGACCCAGTCCCACATCGGCAGGATGCGGCCCGGCGCGATACCGAAGGCCTCGGCCCGCCCGGTGTTCGCGCTGACGGCGAACAGGCGCTCGCTGCCGCCCAGCCAGTCGCGCAGGATGCCGCCGTTGAGCAGGGTTTCCTGCGTGCCGAAACTCTTGGACACCAGGATGCCGGCGGTGCGCGCCGGGTCGAGCCGCTGCAGCAGGTGCTGGGCCGCGCTGCCGTCCATGTTGGTGAGGAAATGCACGCGGAAGCGGCCGTCGTGGAAATCACGCAGGGCGTCCACCGCCAGCCGCGGGCCCAGGTCGCTGCCGCCGATGCCGACGCTGACGATATCGGTGACCGGGCCGTCGGCCAGGGCCGCGTGCAGGGCGTCCATGCGTTCGCGCGCGGCGCGGGCTTCGCGTGCGGCGGCGCGGGCCACGTCGCCCTGGCCCACGTCGCCGCGCAGCGCCGAATGCAGCGCTGGGCGGCCTTCGGTGCGGTTCACCAGGGCGCCGTCGAACAGCGCGTGCAGCGCCTGCCCCAACCCCGCTTCGCTCGCGGCCGACAGCAGGTCGTCCCAGGCCGCGGCGTCGATGCGCTGGCGCGCGAAGCTGGCATAGATCGGCCCGACGCGCAGCGCGAAAGCGTCCGCGCGCGCCGGTTCCCGCGCCAGCAGTTCCGGCAGTGGCACCGGGTCCAGGCGCTGTGCGTGCCGGCCCAACGCCAGCCAATGTTCGGGAGTCAGCATCCTTCCTCCTGCCCGAAGTGCGCGGCTCAGGCCGCGTCGAACTCCAGGTTGTCGATGAGCCGGGTGCGGCCAAGGCGCGCGGCGATGAGCGCCACCAGGCCGGGCTCGTCCGGCGAGCGTGGGCGCGTGAGGTCGGCGCGGCGAACCTCGGCGTAGTCCACGGTGAAACCCGCGGCCTCGAGCCGCGACGTGGCCTCGTCNNAGGCCCTGGCGCGCGGCGTCGCGCATGAAACACAGCGTCTGGTAGATGCGCGCCGCGGTGCGGCGCTCGTCTCCCTCAAGGTACTGGTTGCGCGAGCTCATGGCCAGGCCATCGGACTCGCGCAGCGTCGGCGCCGGGATGATTTCCACCGGGAAGCTCATCTCCTTGGCCATGTAGCGGATCACCTGCAGCTGCTGGTAGTCCTTGCGGCCGAACACCGCGAGGTCGGGCTGCACCATGTTGAACAGCCGCGCCACGACCTGCGCGACGCCATTGAAATGGCCGGGCCGGTGCGCGCCGCACAGGATGTCGGTGATGCCGGGCACGTGCATCTGCACGCAGCCGATGGTGCCGAACGGGTACATCTGCTCCACCGACGGCAGGAACAGCGCGTCGCAGCGCTGCTCGGCCAGGCCGTTGATGTCACGGTCGGGCGTGCGCGGGTAGCGCGCGTAATCCTCGTTCGGCCCGAACTGGGTGGGGTTCACGAAGANNCGTGCAGGTTGCCCATGGTGGGCACGAAGCCGACGCTGGCGCCATCGCGGCGCCATTGCCGGAGCTGGGCGCGCAGCGCGGCCAGCGTGGTGTGGGTCTGCATCATTCGTATCCGTGTTCGGGAGCGGGGAAGGCGCCGCTGCGCACGGCGTCGGCGTAGGCGCGGAAAGCGCCTTCGATCGAGCCGCCGTCGGCGAGGAAATCCTTGACGAAGCGCGGGCGCCGGTGGCCGCTGTTCATGCCCAGCAGGTCGTGCAGCACCAGGATCTGGCCGTCGCAGGCCGGGCCCGCGCCGATGCCGATGGTGGGGATGGCGATGGCGGCGGTGATTTCCGCGGCCAGCGCCGAGGGCACGCATTCGAGCACCAGCGCGTCGGCGCCGGCGTCGGCCACGGCCTTCGCGTCATCGAGCAGGCGGCGCGCGGCGGCGGCCTCGCGGCCCTGCACCTTGTAGCCACCCAGGCGCAGCACCGACTGCGGCGTCAGGCCCAGGTGCGCGCACACGGGGATTTCGCGCTCGGACAGGAAGCGGATGACTTCGAGCTTGTGGCCCGCGCCCTCGAGCTTGGCCATGGCGGCGCCGGCCTGCAGGAAGCGCGTGCTGGCGTCGAGCGCACGCTCGGGCGTGGCGTCGGCCTGGAACGGCAGGTCGGCCACCAGCAGCGCGCTGGACAGCCCGCGCGCCACGCAGGCGGTGTGGTAGGCGATGTCGCCCACCGTCACCGGCAGCGTGCTGTCGTGGCCCTGGCAGACCATGCCCAGGGAATCGCCCACCAGCACCAGGTCGATGCCGGCGGCGTCCACGCTGCGGGCGAAGCCGGCGTCGTAGGCGGTGATGGCGGCGATGCGCCGGCCCTCGGCCTTCATGCGCCGCAGGGCAGGCACCGTCAGGCGCGCGCGCGCCGGGGCCTTGGGATCGTTGGCGTACATGGCGGGATCCGGAAGTGGGGAGCCCTAAGGTATCGCCTCGATACCCGACGCATCCACCGCGGCGAGCAGGTCGGCCACCCGGCCCTGGCCCGGAACGGCCAGCCCGGGCGCGATTTCCGCCAGCGGCACCAGCACGAAGGCGCGCTCGTGCAGGCGCGGGTGCGGCAGGGTGAGGCCCGGGTCGTCGCGCACTTCGTCGCCGTAGACCAGCAGGTCGAGGTCCACCGTGCGCGGGCCCCAGCGTTCGGTGCCCTCGCCGCGCACGCGGCCGAAGCGGGTTTCGACCGCGAGCAGGGCCTGCATCAGTTCGCCGGCACCGAGTTCGGTTCGGAGTTCAACCACGCCGTTGAGGAAATCCGGCTGGTCGGTGCGGCCCCAGGCCGGCGTGCGGTAGAAGGACGAGCGCCGCTGCACCGAGGTGCCGGGCAACGTGCCCAGGGCATCGAGCGCGGCCAGCAGGTTGGCCTGCACCTCGCCCGCGTTGCCGCCGAAGGCGACGAAGGCGCGCACCGGCGCGCCTGGATTCACTCCGCCGCCCCTGCCCCGCCTCCCGGCCTCGGGCGGCGACGGCGGCGGCGGCGTTTGGTTGCGGCGCCGGCGTCGTCGTCCGCGGCGTCATCGCCCGCATCGCCGTCGGCATCGCGTCGCGGCGCCTTCGGCTGCAGGCGGTCGGCCAGCTCACCCGGCGCCTGGGCCTGGGCCTCGCGCCAGAAGGCCACGTCGTCCACCACCTCGGGCGCGGCGGTGGCGCGAAGTTCGAGGAAATCGAAGGCGGCGCGGAAACGCGGGTGCGACAGCAGCCGGAACACGCGCTTGCGCACGCGCTGCGAGAAACGCGGCTGCAGCAGCCAGATTTCCTGCATCGGCAGCGAGAACCGGCGCGGCAGCGCGATGCGGTGCGCCTGGTGCAGGGTGACGCGGTCGGCGGCGCGCTGCTGCGCCACCAGCGGGTCGATGCCCGACTTCTGCAGCACCGCCAGTTCGCGGCAATAGGCCGGCCACAGCAGCGCGGCGAACAGGAAAGCCGGCGTCACCGGCTTGTCGCCGGCAATGCGCGCGTCGGTGTTGCGCAGGGCCTGCAGCACCATGGTGCGCAGCGCGCCGCTGCGGTTGGTGGCCAGGGCCTTGGCGGTCTCGGGGAACAGCGCCGGCAGCAGGCCGAGCTCCTCGAGCAGCAGGAAGCTCTTTTCGGCGTGGCCGGCCAGGAACATCTTCAGGCACTCGTCGAACAGCCGCGCCGGCGGCGCGCCGGCCAGGAGCTCGGCCAGTTCGGGAATCGGCGCAGCGGCCTCGGGCGCGATGGAGAAGCCCAGCTTCGCGGCCAGGCGCGCCGCGCGCAGCATGCGCACCGGGTCCTCGCGGTAGCGTTCGACCGGGTCGCCGATCAGGCGCAGCACGCGCTGCTGCACGTCGGCGTAACCACCAACGTAGTCGCGCACCGAAAAATCCTCGATGGCGTAATAGAGCGCGTTGGCGGTGAAGTCACGGCGGACCGCGTCGTCCTCGATGGTGCCGTAGACGTTGTCGCGCAGCAGGCGGCCGCCGTCGTCGGTGGATCGGTCGTCGCTGTCGTCGGCGCTGTTGGCACGGAAGGTGGCGACCTCGATGATTTCCTTGCCGAACACCACGTGCGCCAGGCGGAAGCGGCGGCCAATGAGCCGGCAGTTCCGGAACAGGGCCTTGACCTGTTCGGGCGTGGCGTCGGTGGCGACGTCGAAGTCCTTGGGGTGGCCGCCGACCAGCAGGTCGCGCACGGCGCCGCCGACCAGGTAGCCCTGGAAGCCGCCGTCGCGCAGGCGGTAGAGCACCCGCAGCGCGTTGGGGCTGATGTCCTTGCGGGAGATGCCGTGTTCGGCGCGGGCGACGACCAGGGGCGGTATCGGGGTGGCGATGGCGGTGTCCGTCATGGGCTGGTGGCGGCGCGGGATCCTTGCGCGGCGGCGGGTGGCCCCGGGAACGGCATGCCCTTCCCGGAGGCGATCAAGCCCGGTATACTAGCGCCCGCATCATCGCTTCGCCATCCGCGCTCCCTTCGTCTAGTGGCCTAGGACACGGCCCTCTCAAGGCTGGAACAGGGGTTCGAGTCCCCTAGGGAGCGCCACTCATTCCAGAAGGCCCGGCCAACGCCGGGCCTTCTTCGTTTCCGGTCCACGCTGGGCGCGACGGCGCGGCGGGCGCTAGAATTGCGGCATTGAATCCACGTGCCAGGGAAACCCCCATGCCCTTCGTCGTCACCGAGAACTGCATCCGCTGCAAGTACACCGACTGCGTCGAGGTCTGCCCGGTGGACTGCTTCCACGAGGGTCCGAACTTCCTGGTGATCGACCCCGAGGAGTGCATCGATTGCACCCTGTGCGAGCCGGAGTGCCCGGCCAAGGCCATTTTCCCCGAGGACGACGTCCCGGCCGGCCAGGAGGGCTACATCGCCCTCAACGCCGAGCTGTCGAAGGCATGGCCGGTCATCACCACCCGCAAGGACCCGCTGCCGGACGCCGCCGACTGGGACGGCAAGACCGGCAAACTCGGCGAGCTGAAGCGTTGAAGCTGACGAACCAGGTTGATTTTAGGTANNTACCTAAAATCAACCTGGTTCGTTTTGTTCAGCCGAGGCGGGCCTTCAGGAGGGCCAGCAGCTGGGTCGCCACGCCGGTGCGGATCGGCTGGCCGTCCTGGCCCAGGGCCACGACGCGGGTCTGGCCGTCCACGGCCTCGGCGCGCACCAGCATCGACACGCCCTGGTAGCTCACTTCGTAGCTGTTGAGCAGCTGCGCGCGGTCGCCGATGACCGCGCCCTCGATCTTGCCCAGCGCGATGCCGATGCGGCGCCAGCTGCTCTCGACCGAGTCGGCCAGCAGGAACGAATCGATGCCGGCCATGTTGGCGGCCTGCGACGCGGAATCACCCACCGAGCTTGGCACGCCCTCGCCCGGGGCGGCCATGGCGGCGCCCGCCGGGGCGTCGGGAATGCTGATCGCGCCGGCGGTGGACGGCACGTCCAGGCCCGGCGGCACTTCCAGCGGCTGGTTCTGACGGCTCTCCTGGTAGGCGCCCTCGTTGCCCCACTTGCTGCGGATCCAGCCGCAGCCACTGGAGGCGAGCACGGTGACAACCAGGGCGCCGGCCAGCAGCGGGCGGAAGGAAAGCGTGGACGGGGTCATGCGGTTCTCCTGGCAGGCCGCGCGGGAGGGCGCGCGGCGCGATGTGTGGGGCGGCAAGGTTACTTCAGTTCCGATTCGATGCGCTCGACCAGGGCGGCCATGGCCGCGGCCTCGCCTTCATGGGCCGCGGACAGGGGCAGCAGCGGCAGTCGCAGCCCGTGGCCGATGCCCTGGCGGGCCAGCAGGGCCTTCACCGGGATCGGGTTGGGCTCGACGCCCAGGAAGTCGTAGAGGCCGGCCAGCCGGGCGTCCAGCGCCCGGGCGGCGCCGGCCTCGCCGGCGCGCACCAGGGCGCACAGGCGGGCGAAGGCGCGCGGCACCACGTTCGAGGCCACCGAGATGACGCCGGCGGCGCCGCCCAGCATGGCCCGCACGAACGTCGGGTCGTCGCCGCTGAGCAGGGCGAAATCGGCCCCGGCCAGCGGGTAAAGGGCCTGCCAGCGGGCTTCGTCGCCGCGGGCTTCCTTCAGGCCGACGATGTTCGGGTGCCGGCACAGCCGCGCCACGGTGTCCGGCTGCATGTCGCAGCCGGTGCGGCCGGGCACGTTGTACAGCNNACAGCACCACCGGCAGGCCGCCCTGCTCCGCCACCGCGGTGTAGTGCGCCACCAGGCCGTCGGGCGTGGGGCGTACGTAGGGCGGCGTGACCACCAGCGCGGCGTTGGCGCCGTGGTCGCGGGCCAGGCGCGTCTGGGCGATGGTCTTGGCGGTGCCCGACAGGCCGGTGCCGGCCAGCACCGGCACGCGCCCGCCCACCCGGGCGACGGCGGCGCGCAGCAGCGCGGTGTATTCGTCGTCGGAGAGCNNGCCGGTGGAGCCGGCGACGACCACGGCGGCGGTGCCGCCTTCGAGCTGGG
The DNA here is from genome assembly GCA_003497545.1 of Arenimonas sp. Classification (GTDB taxonomy): domain Bacteria; phylum Pseudomonadota; class Gammaproteobacteria; order Xanthomonadales; family Xanthomonadaceae; genus Arenimonas. The sequence continues at coordinate 12,259 of DNNT01000126.1, forward strand.
CGTCGAGCAGGCGCTGCCAGGCGTCGTAATCGGGCGCGCCGGAGGCCGTGAACGGCGTCGCCAGCGCGGTGATGCTGCCGGAAAGGTGCAAAGTAAGGGCCTTGCGGGAAGATTGGCCGATGTTACTTGCGGCCGGAAAGCGGCGGCAAGTATGCTGGCTTCGAACCTTCCGCGCGCCCCACGGCGCGCCGCCACGGAACACCGAATTGACCGACCCTGCCGCGCGCCCTGCCGCCAACGAGAACCACCTGCTGATCAGCGCGTACACCACGCATCCGCAGTCGCCGCTGCTGGCCGTCACCCGCCGCATTTCCGACAGTGGCTGCAACCTGGTGGACGCGCGCCTGTCCACCGTGGGTCGCGACGTGTCCGTGACCGCCCTGGCCACCGGCTCCTGGGACGCCGTGGCCAAGCTCGAGGCCATGCTCACCCGGCTCGAGCGCGAGGAAGGCTTCAAGCTGGTCTGGTACCGCACCGGCCCCAAGGCCCTGCAGTCGAACCTGCTGCCCTACATCGTCGAGGTGGTGGCGGCCGACAAACCCGGCATCCTGTTCCAGCTGGCCGATTTCTTCGACCGCCAGGGCATCACCGTGGAAAGCCTGCACAGCTCGCGCTACCGGGCCATGCAGACCGGCGCCGACATGTTCTCGGCCCAGGTCACCATCGGCATCCCGGCGAACATGCACATCGCCGCGCTGCGCGACGATTTCCTCGAGTTCTGCGACCACCTCAACCTCGACGCCATCATGGACCCGATGAAGTTCTGAGGAACCGATGATCGAAACCGGCGACAAGACCCCCGACCTGGCCCTCACCCTCGGCAGCGGCGCGTCCGCCCGGCTCTCCGATTACCGCGGCAAGTGGCTGGTGCTGTATTTCTACCCCAAGGATTCCACGCCCGGCTGCACCACCGAGGGCCTGGACTTCAACGCCCAGCTCACCGCCTTCCGCCGCGCGAAGTGCGAAGTGCTCGGCGTCTCGCGCGACTCGGTGAAGTCGCACGCCAACTTCTGCGCCAAGCAGGGCTTCCGCTTCGACCTCGTGTCGGACGCCGATGAAACCGTCTGCAACGCCTTCGGTGTCATCAAAGAGAAGAACATGTATGGCAGGAAGGTGCTTGGCATCGAGCGCAGCACCTTCCTGCTCGACCCGGACGGCCGGGTCGCCCAGGCCTGGCGCGGCGTGAAGGTGCCCGGCCACGCCGACGCCGTGTTCGAAGCGCTCAGGCAACACCAGCAGGCCGCCAAGGCAAAGTGACCCACTCCGCGTACATCCCCGCCGCCGACTCGCCCCGCGAGCCTCGGCGGCTCCGTCCTTTCCGGGGTGAAAACCCCTAGCCCGAGAAGCCCATGACCCGATCCAAGCGCATCTACGTCCTGGACACCAACGTGCTGATGCACGACCCCACCGCGCTGTTCAAGTTCGAGGAGCACGACGTCTTCATCCCGATGATGGTGTTGGAGGAGCTGGACAACGGCAAGAAGGGCCACTCGGAAGCCAGCCGAAACGCGCGCCAGGTCAGCCGCTTCCTCAACGAGATCATCGAGGCGCACGGCACGGGCGGCATCGAGGACGGCGTGAAGCTGGTGCGGCCGCAGGGCCTGCAGCTGCGCGCCTCCGAGGCCATCGGCCGACTGCTGTTCCAGCTGCGCCCGGTGGAAGTGGGCAAGCGCTTCGGCCTGGTGCTGCCGGACAACCAGATCCTGGGCTCCATCCTGCAGCTGATCGAGGACAACCCCGGCGTGCCCGTGGTGCTGGTGTCCAAGGACATCAACCTGCGCATCAAGGCCTCGATCTCGGGCGTGAAGTCGGAGGACTACGAAAACGACCGCGCCATCGACGACTTCAACCTGCTCTTCACCGGCGCGACCGAGCTGCCGGCCGATTTCTGGGAGCGGCACGAAGGCAACCTGCGCAGCTGGACCGACCGCGGCCGCACCTTCTACGAAGTGCGCCGCACCGCCGACGACGGCTGGTACCCGAACCAGTTCCTGTTCATGCCCGGCGACGACGAAGTGGAAATGAAGGTCGCGCGCCTGGACGACGACAAGGCCGTGCTGCAGATCGTCGACGACTTCCGCGCCCCGCAGCACCAGGTCTGGGGCATCAACGCGCGCAACCGCGAGCAGAACTTCGCCTTCAACGCGCTGATGGACCCGGAGATCGACTTCGTCACCCTGCTCGGCACCGCCGGCACCGGCAAGACCCTGCTGGCGCTGGCCGCGGGCCTGACCCAGACGATGGACATCCAGCGCTACCGCGAGATCATCATGACCCGCGCCACGGTGAGCGTGGGCGAGGACATCGGCTTCCTGCCGGGCACGGAAGAGGAAAAGATGACGCCGTGGATGGGCGCGCTCACCGACAACCTCGAAGTGCTCACCCACACCGAGGACCACGGCAGCTGGGGCCGCGGCGCCACCAACGAACTGCTGGCCAGCCGCATCAAGATCCGCTCGATGAACTTCATGCGCGGGCGCACCTTCCTCAACCGCTGGGTGATCGTGGACGAGGCGCAGAACCTCACGCCCAAGCAGATGAAGACGCTCATCACCCGCGCCGGCCCGGGCACCAAGATCATCTGCATGGGCAACGTCGAGCAGATCGACACGCCCTACCTCACCGAAACCACCTCGGGCCTGACCTACGCCGTGGACCGCTTCAAGAACTGGAACCACAGCGCGCACATCACCCTGCGCCGCGGCGAGCGTTCGCGCCTGGCCGACTACGCCTCCGAGGTGCTCTGAGGCCATGGCGGAGCGGCTGGCCACCTGGGTCTGGGTCGGCGCCTCGGCGCTGGCCGTGGTCGCGGGCATGGTGAACGTGGTGGGCTACCTGGGCTTCGAGCACCAGGCCATCACCCACCTCACCGGCACCACCACGCTGTTCGGCGCGGCGCTGGCCGAAGGGCGCGGCACCGCGGCCGGGCAGCTGGCGGGCATGGTGCTGGCCTTCGTGGGCGGCGCGGCGCTCGGCGGCCTGCTCATCCAGGACAGCGTGCTGCGACTGGGACGGCGCTACGGCGTGGCGCTGGCCATCGAGGCGGCGATGCTGGCCGCGGCAGTGCCCTTGTTCCAGCGCGGCCTGTTCGCGGGGCCGCTGCTGGCGGCCGGGGCCATCGGCCTGCAAAACGCCATGGCCACCACCTACAGCGGCGCGGTGGTGCGCACCTCGCACGTCAGCGGCATGTTCACCGACCTGGGCATCATGGTGGGCCACGCGCTGCGCGGGCTGCCGGTGGCGCGGCGGCGGCTGTGGCTGTGCCTGGTGATCATCAGCAGTTTCCTGGGCGGCGGCGTGCTCGGCGCGCTGGCCTTCGGCCACTGGCAATACGCGGCGCTGTACCTGCCGGCGGCGCTCACCGGCGCCACTGGCCTCGGTTACGCGGTCTATCGCCACCGGCAGGTGGTCGCGGGCACAATCGCGCCATGAGCCACCGCACCGTCTGCGCCCTGACCATCGCCGGCTCCGATTCCGGCGGCGGTGCCGGCATCCAGGCCGACCTCAAGAGCTTCGCCGCGCACCACGTGCACGGCCTGAGCGCGCTGGCCGCGCTCACCGCCCAGCACACCCGCGGCGTCACCGCGGTGCACGTGCCGCCGGCCGACTTCCTGCGCGCCCAGATCGACGCCTGCTTCGACGACTTCCGCATCGGCGCGGTGAAGCTGGGCATGCTGGCCACCGCCGACATCATCCACGCCGTGGCCGACGCGCTCGAGGCGCACCGGCCCGCCGCCGTGGTGCTCGACCCGGTGATGGTGGCCACCTCCGGCGCCAAGCTGCTGGCCGACGACGCCCTGCAGGCCCTGCGCGAACGCCTGCTGCCGCTGGCCACCGTGCTCACGCCCAACATCCCCGAGGCCGAACTGCTGCTCGGCCACGCCATTCCCGACGACGAAGCCGCCGAAGCCGCGCTGGTCGAGCTGCTGGCGCTCGATGCGAAAGCCGTGCTGCTCAAGGGCGGCCACCTGCCCGGCACCGGCGCCATGGTGGACCGCTTCGACGACGGCCACGTGCTGCTCGAATTCGAACACCCGCGCCTGGACATCGAAGGCCACGGCACCGGCTGCACCCTGGCCTCGGCCATCGCCGCCAACCTGTGCCGCGGCCAGGCGCTGCCCGAGGCCTGTGCCAACGCCACCGACTACGTGGCCGGCGCGCTGGCGAATGCGTATCGCCCCGGCAAGGGCAGGGCCGCGGTACTCGACCACTTCTGGTGGCTCGCCAAGGGCCGGCCGCAGGCGCCATGAACCCCCTGCCCCCGCGCAGTACGCCCGTCTTCCAGCCCAAGCTGCTGACGATGCTGCGCGAGGGCTACGACGCCGCCACGCTGCGCGCCGACGCCGTCGCCGGCCTCACCGTGGCGGTGGTGGCGCTGCCGCTGGCGATGGCCCTGGCGGTGGCCAGCGGCGCCGACCCGGCCACGGGCCTGGCCACCGCCATCGTCGCCGGCTTCCTGATTTCCGCGCTCGGCGGTTCGCGCTTCCAGATCGGCGGCCCCACCGGCGCCTTCATCCCCATCGTCTACGCCATCATCGCCACCCACGGCTTCGACGGCCTGGTGCTGGCCACCGCCATGGCCGGCGTGTTGCTGGTGCTGGCCGGCCTGCTGCGGGTGGGCGCGCTGATGAAATACATGCCGCAGCCGCTGGTGACCGGCTTCACCGCCGGCATCGCGGTGATCATCTTCGCCAGCCAGTTGCAGGAGCTGCTGGGCCTGCCGCTGCGCGACGTGCCGGCGGCCTTCCTGCCGAAGCTGCAGGTGCTGGCCGCGAACCTCGGCGGCTTCAACCCCTGGGCGCTCGGCCTGGCGCTGGGCTGCGTGGCGGTGATCCTGGGGCTGCGCCGGCTGTCGGCGGCGACGCCGGGATTCCTGGTGGCGGTGGTGCTGGCCTCGGCCGCGGTGGCCTTGTTCAACCTGCCGGTGGACACCATCGGCTCGCGCTTCGGCGGCATTCCCAGTGCGCTGCCCACGTTCCGGCTGCCGGAGCTGGGAGCGGCGCGGCTGCTGGAACTGTTGCCCGCGGCCTTCACCATCGCCTTCCTCGCCGGCGTCGAATCGCTGCTCTCGGCCGTGGTGGCCGACGGCATGACCGGCGCGAAACACCGCTCGAACACCGAGCTCGTCGCCCAGGGCGCGGCGAATGTCGGTTCGGCGCTGTTCGGCGGGCTGCCGGCCACCGGCGCCATCGCCCGCACCGCCACCAACATCCGCGCCGGCGGCCGCACGCCGGTGGCGGGCATGCTGCACGCGGGCTTCCTGCTGCTTTTCGTGCTGGTGGCCGCGCCGCTGGCCAGCTACGTGCCGCTGCCGGCGCTGGCCGGCGTGCTGGTGGTGGTGGCCTGGAACATGAGCGAACACGGCGCCTTCCGGCACATCCTGCGCGCGGCGCCGCGCGGCGACCGGCTGGTGCTGCTGCTCACTTTCCTGCTCACGGTGTTCGTGGACCTGACGCTCGCCATCGAAGTGGGCATGGTGGTGGCGGCCTTCGCCTTCATGCACCGGATGGCGGGGCTGTTCGAAGTGAGTTCGGGCGTGAAGCTGTTCGAGGCGGGCGACGAGGACGAGGCCGGCGCGGACGCCGGCCAGCGCGCGGCGCTGCCCGAGGGCGTGGAGGTGTTCCGCTTCAGCGGCCCGCTGTTCTTCGGCGCGGCCAACCGGCTCGACAACCTGATGGACCGTTTCCCCACCCCGCCCAGGGTCTTCATCCTGCGCATGGGCCAGGTGCCCTTCGTCGACGCCAGCGGCGTGCATGCCCTGCACGCGCTGGCCGAACGCTGCCGGCGCCAGGGCATCGTGCTGGTAGTGTCGGGCCTGCAGCCGCAGCCCACCGAGGTGCTCGACCGCATGCACCTGCCGCACGCCGGCCTGGTGCACCGCGTGCCCGACTTCGCGGCCGCGCTGGCGCTGGCCCGGACGCTGGCCGCGCCCCCCGGCATGGGCTAGCATCCGGGCACCACGCCACCGGAGTTCCACGATGCGCAGCGGCAACCCCGCCCTCAATGAAAACACCTTCCTCGACGTCGGCAGCGGCCAGGTCGTTTCCCGCGACGGGTCGCAGGTGATGACGCTCAACGGCACGGTCAACAAGACCGGCTTCCTGCTGCTGCTCGCGGTCGCCACGGCCGCCTACACCTGGAGCCTGTACAACCCGATGAACCCCGGCGCGGTGATGCCCTGGATGCTGGTGGGCGGCATCGGCGGCTTCATCGTGGCCATCGTCACGGTGTTCAAGAAGACCTGGGCGCCGGTGACCGCGCCGATGTATGCGCTGCTCGAGGGCCTGTTCCTGGGCGGCATCTCGGCCTTCTTCGAGATGCGTTTCCCCGGCATCGTCATGCAGGCGGTGATGCTGACGCTCGGCGTGCTGGCGGCGCTGCTGCTGGCTTACAAGTCGGGCCTGATCCGCGCCACCGAAAACTTCAAGCTCGGCGTCGTGGCGGCCACCGGCGGCATCGCCCTGCTTTATCTCGTGAACATGGGCATGCGCCTGTTCGGCTTCGAGGGCATGGGCTTCATCCACGAATCGAGCCTGATGGGCATCGCCTTCAGCGCCTTCGTGGTGGTGATCGCCGCGCTGAACCTGGTGCTGGACTTCGACTTCATCGAATCGGGCGCCGAAGCCGGCGCGCCGAAGTACATGGAGTGGTACGGCGCCTTCGGCCTGGTGGTGACCCTGGTCTGGCTGTACCTGGAAATCCTGCGCCTGCTGGCCAAGCTGCAGTCGCGCGACTGACGCGGGCCGGTCGAATGGCAAG
>DNNT01000226.1 GCA_003497545.1 Arenimonas sp.
CCGCGACTGGAACGATTTCGGCCCCCGCGCCGCGAACACGATCATCTCGGCACGCACGGCTGGTCAGACGTTCCGGCTCGACCTGACCGACGCGGTGCAGCAGTTCATCGACAGCGGCCGCGCCCGCAACGGCCCGTTCGTCTACACGCTGGCCGGGGCATCCGGCAATAACATTTTGTCGATGGGCCGCGAGTTCGGCACCAATCCGCAGTTCGTGGTGCGGTTCCGGCCGACCAAGACCGAACAGTCTCCTTGGGGCAACAGCAAGATCCCGTTCGTGTTCGCCTTCGATGACGCTCACGACGAGCAGGCGACCTATGCGGCCATGCTCGATGCGGTGGACTATCCCTACTCGCTGGTGATCAGCGGCAACTACGCGGTTGAAGGGGCCACGCGCCTCGGCATCGACAACATCAAGGCGCTGTACGCTGGCGGGGCCGACATCGTGCTGCACTCGCTGACGCATCCCGACTTCGGAGGCCTGACCGACGGGCAGCTGAAGAACCAGCTGTATCGCACCTGGTGGTCCACGGTCACCGAGGCCGACATGGACTCGACCGCTACCGAGTGGGCCGACTTCGCGTGGCCGGTGGCCGGCGGCGACNNCCGCCCGCGCCGCCGTCGGCAACGACGCCTGGGACGCCGACCTCGGCACGTTCCAGCCATACTCGTGGTCGGAGCCGTTCAACAAGTACGCCGGTGCGACCAACTTCGCCGGGGCGCGGGTCACCTTCGCCAACGCGGACTCCTGCCGCGACTTGCTGCGCGACTACATCGACGAGATCTACTCGTTCACCGGCAAAGGCGCGCTGGTCGCTTACTACCACAACACGGGCGACCTATCCATCGCGGAGATGGCGACGCTGTTGAGCGTGCTGCCGGAGTTCCACGAGTCCATCCAGGTGATGAGCTTCGAGGACATGATGAGTCTGCGGTTGAGCGGAGCCGCGCTGATCGACCCCGGCACCGCGACGTTTGCTGGGAACAACTGGCGTCGCACCGCACTGGCAACATCTGCCGCCAACTGGGACTCGCTGTCCACCTCCGGGGAGACGTGGGCTGACAGCGTGTGGGTGGGACCGAAGTAACCCGTCACCGGCGATCACGGAGGATCTCGTATGCCCTTTCTTGCCCAGGCCGCCGCCGCAACTGCCGAGGCCCCGACCATCTCCTTGACCCCGCAGTTGCTCGGCTTGCTGACTTTGTTCGGGACGGTGATGCTCACACTCATCGAGATCGTCAAGCGGATGATCGCCGAAAAGTGGCCGGTTCACCGGNNCTTCGGGGAGGCGGCACGATCCGACCTCAGGAAGATCGCCGAGATGGCCGCGGCCGCCGATGACGAGGGCCGCCCGAAGTGGGTGTTCCCCTCGCGCCGCTTCGATCAGCACGACGCGCAGACCCTGGAGATCCTGCGGACCCTGTCCGAGAACCAGCGCATCATGACGGACGTCCTGGTCGAGCTGAAGCAGCGCCCGTGCCCGATCGGCAAGGACGCCCGCCCATGATCNNCGTGCACGTCGAGTCCGGTGGCCGCCGCCACGCCTGGCGCCCCGAACCGGCTTACCGCTACCTGGTCGACTGCCGAACCGGAAAACCGTTCCGCACCCTGACGGCCGCGGAGCAGGTGAGCGAGATCCCGCCGAAGGACTTCCCCTTCCTGGGCGACAGCCGCGCCGCCGAGTGGTGGGGGCAGCAGGCGTCCTGGGGCCTGATGCAGGTCGTCGGCGGCCCGGCCCGCGAGCGCGGCTTTCGGGGCACCGACTTCCCGGAGCTCTGCGAGATCGAGCNNCGGGCCCGGCCTGGACTCCAACGCCGCGTTCAACGCCGGCTCCCCGCGCCGGGTGGCGGGCGGCGCCTACGAGAACCAGGAGTACGTCGACAGGATCACCGCCGCATTGCGGCTCCACCAGGGGGTCTGACATGGAGCCCGAGACGACCGCCACCACTGCCGCCGTTATGACCTGGACCGCCTGGGACGCACTCCCAGTCCTGGCGGCGCTGCTGGCCGGCATCGTCGGGAAACAGTTCGGTGAGCGTCCCGACGTGATGGGGAACCTCCCGGCCCAGAAAGTGACCGCCCCGACCGCCAGCGTCCTGGCCGCCAGCATCGCGGTCAGCCTGGTCGCCCAGGCCCAGGGTCTGGACATGACCGAGGTCGAGATCAGCACCAGGGCCGGCATCAGCGCCGGCCTTGCGATCGGCGCCTGGTCGACGGGCAAGAACGCCCTGCAGTTCCTGAAGGCGTGGCGCGCCCGCCGCCGGGCCCGGCACCTCCAGAAGATCGACGCGGGCGTCCTTGGCCCGCCCCAGAAGTAGGCGGCCCCCCGCCAGGAGCCGGCCCGCTGCCGGCAGCAGTAGCCCGAAAGGATAGAAATGGGCATCATCGGGAAAATCGGAGACATCCTGAAGTCGGTCCTGCGGATCGGCAACATCGTGGTCCCGGTCCTGCGCGCCTTGCGCCCGGTCGTCCACGAGATCGACGTCGCCTTCGAGGAGATCGACGAGCAGATCGCCAACGGCGGCGTCGAGGCCGACGACTTCTTCGACCGCAACATCGGTACGATCTACCAGATGCGGGAATTCTTCGCCGACCTCAGCGAGTTCACCAAGGAGGGCATGTACGCCTGCGACAAGATCGTCCAGTACAGCCAGGTGGACACCCCGGACACGATCGCCCCGGAGGAGGCCACCGAGCTGGCCCGGGCGATCGACAGGATGCGCCAGCGCATCCAGGATCTTCTGACCAACTCCGAGGGCCTCGAGGAGGCCGCGGCCTCCATGAAGTAGCCCGCCAGGGCCCCACCGCTCCCGTCTGACACAGGCCGAGGGTGCAGGACTTCCTGCACCCTCAACCTGTTTAAGGTCATTTATCTCCGCAACTGTATGTAGCGAAGTACGTTAACTGGAAGATCTCATGCGGCACCCCCTGCACCCTCGAAATCTTCCAATCCAAGAACCGCCGGCTGGCCCGGCGCACGCCGCCAATCACGGGCAGCCGGATCGCCACAGGCGGCGCCCTGGGACGATCGACCCCGAGTCCGTGTCGTTGGTCCTGCGAGGGGGTGCGCGTCCCTACGGGGCAGCACGGGGCCCGCGCGCCTTCGGCGTCCCGGCGATCTCGAGCACGTCGATGACCCCGAGGGCGTGGATCTGGATCGGGCCGCCTGGGTCTGGCGGCAGCACGATCCGGTCGATGAGCCTTGCGGCGCCGCGCAGGTCCTCGTGGCCTCCCTCGATCGCCCGGTCCAGCTCGGCCAGGGCGAGCGCCGCCGGACCCGGGCCCGCCGGNNGTGGAGGCTCGGTCCTCTATCTCGGTGAGCCTGCGGTTGATCACCGCCGGCGCGTTTCCGGCTTCGAGCGCCGCCAGGTAGCGGTCGGCCTTCGCTTCGAGGTCCTTCAGCTCCGCCTCGAGGGGAGCGCGAGCTGTTGCGGTGGCCGTGGCGACGCCGGCCGCCTCGGCCGCCAGCAGCTCGGCCGCCATCCGGCGTGCCTCGTGGTCGGCGGCAAGCCCCCGAATCCAGGCGCGCACCGAGTCCTCGAGCAGGGTGATTCGCACC
>DNNT01000318.1 GCA_003497545.1 Arenimonas sp.
GGCAAGTTTACCGCCTTGGCCCGCCAACCCCGCGTCCGGGGAGGGAACGTTGTTTCCCGTACACCCACCCCGGAGACCGCCATGATTCGCCTATTCGCCCTGATCCTCGTGCTTTTCACCCTGCCCGGCTGCGCCCGCGCCGAAAGGCTGGTGGATATGCACGTGCTCGACCTGGAGGACAACCAGTTCCTGGTCCGCCACCCGCACCAGGGCCGCCAGTACATCGAAGGCCGGCCCGGCCACCGCTACGCCGTGGTGCTGCAGAACCTGACCCCGCGCCGGGTGCTGGCCGTGCTCTCGGTGGACGGCGTGAACGCCATCACCGGCCAGACCGCCGGCACCGTNNTCGCCGCCTTCCACTTCACCGCGCTCGGCGACAGCTATGCCGCGCGCACCGGGCGGCCGCAAAACGTCGGGGTGATCGGCGTGGCCGCCTTCCGCGAACGTCCGCTGGAAGAGATCACCGTGTACGGCTCCCGCCTGGAAGCGCAGGCGAAAGCCGGGGCCAGCGCCGATGCCGCGGCGCCGGCGATGGAATCGAGCCGCCCGGCAGCGCCGGTCGCGCGCCAGCAACTGGGCACCGGCCATGGCGAACGCCTGCGCAGCGACGCGCGCCGCACGCGTTTCGAACGTGAAAGCGACCAGCCCGCGCAGGTGATGTCGCTGTGGTACGACGCCACCGAGGCGCTGGTGGCCCGCGGCGTGCTGCCGCCGCGTTGGGATGCGCCGGAGGCCTTCCCGGTGGGCTTCACGCCCGATCCCTGAGCTGCAAACGACGCAGGCCGGGCATCACTGCCCGGCCTGCATGCTCCACCGCGTGGCGACGCGGGTCAGTCGTCGCAGCCGCCCTTGCAGTCCTCGGCGGTGTCGGACACCACTTCGCCGGCCTTCTTCACGTCCTTGCCGATGCCCGCGATGGTGTTGCAGCCCGACAGGGCGAAGGCGGCCAGCAGGGCCAGCAGGACGAGGCGGGAACGGGTCATTTCGGCAACTCCGGAAGGGATTTGCGACGAGTCTATCCCAGGCCCCGGCCGGGTCAAGCCGGGGCCCGGCGTGCGCTCAATCGCGCATCAGGGTGGACTTGCCGAACAGGCTCTCCACCAGGTCCACGGCCAGCTTGCCGGTGCGGTTGTGCTCGTCGAAGGCCGGGTTGAGTTCGACGATGTCGAGCGAGCCAAGCCGGCCGGTGTCGGCGATCATCTCCATCACCAGCTGCGCCTCGCGGTAGTTCGGGCCGCCGGGCACGGTGGTGCCCACGCCGGGCGCGATGGCCGGGTCCAGGAAGTCCACGTCGAAGCTCACGTGCAGGTGCGTGTGTTCGTCCACGCCCTCGAGCGCTTCCTCCATCGCGCGCTTCATGCCGATCTCGTCGATGTAGCGCATGTCGTAGATGTCGAGGCCGTATTCCTTCACCAGGCGCTTCTCGCCCTGGTCCACCGAGCGGATGCCGACCTGGCGGATTTCGGACGGGTCGATCGCCGGCGCCTTGCCGCCGAGGTGGGTCAGCGCCTGCGGGCCCAGGCCGCACAGGCAGGCCACGGGCATGCCGTGCACGTTGCCCGAGGGCGTGACGGAACTGGTGTTGAAGTCGGCGTGTGCGTCGAGCCAGAGGATGCGCAGCTTCTTGCCGGTTTCGCGGCAGTGGCGCGCCACGGCGGTGATGCTGCCCACGCCCAGGCAGTGGTCGCCGCCCAGCAGCACCGGCAGCCGGCCCAGGCCGAGCTGGGCGTGCACGGCGTCCATCACGGCGCGGTTCCAGGCCACCACCTCGTCGAGGTGGCGGTAACCGTCGGTGGGCGGCAGCCAGGGGTTCACCGGGCCGACCAGGTTGCCCACGTCCAGAACTTCCAGGCCGCGTTCGCGCAGCGCCTCGGCCAGGCCGGCGACGCGCAGGGCCTCGGGGCCCATGGAGGCGCCGCGGTGGCCGGCACCGATGTCGGTGGGTGCGCCGATCAGCGCGAGCGTTCGCGACAGGCTCATGGGGCGGCGGGCTCCGTGGTTTTGCGGGGGAGCCGCAGGATAAGCCGGGCGGCGGTGCCCCGCCAACCGCGGCTCAGGCGCGCGGCAGCATGCCGGCCACGTCGGCCGCCGCGGCCGGGCGCCCGAAATGGAAGCCCTGCAGTTCGTCGCAGCCGATCTGGCGCAGGAACACCGCCTGTTCCTCGGTCTCCACGCCCTCGGCCGCCACCACCATCCTCAGTTCGTGGCCGACCGCGACGATGGTGCGGGCAATGGCCGAATCGGCGCTGTCCTCGGGCAGGTCCTTGACGAAGCTGCGGTCGATCTTGAGTTTGTCGAGCGAGAACTGCTTGAGGTAGGCCAGGCTCGAATAACCGGTGCCGAAGTCGTCCAGCGACAGCGACACGCCCAGGCCCTTGAGCTCGGCCAGTCGCACCTGCACGCGTTCGACGTTTTCCATCAGCGAGCTTTCGGTCAGCTCGATCTCGAGCATGTGGCCGGGCACGCCGTGGCGCGCCAGCGCTTCCGCCACCAGGCCGGCGATGTCCGGCCGCTGCAGCTGCTGGGCCGAGAAATTCACCGCCACGGTAAAGCCGCCGAAGCCCTCGTCCAGCCAGGCACGGAGCTGGCGGCAGGCTTCGTTCAGCACCCACAGGCCCACTTCCGGCATCAGGCCCAGCGCCTCGGCGATGGGGATGAAGCGGCCGGGCGGCACGCGGCCCAGCTCCGGGCTGTTCCAGCGCACCAGCGCCTCGAAGCCGGTGACGCGGCGGTCGCCGGCGTCGAGCTGGGGCTGGTAGTTCAGCTCGAGCTCGTTGCGGGTGATGGCCTCGCGCAGGCGGGCGCCGAGCACCAGGCGGTCCTCGAGCTCCTGCATCTGCGCGGCCGAGAATTCACAGACGCCGTCGCGGCCCTGGCCTTTGGCCCGGGTCATGGCCGCCTCCGCGCGGCGCAGCAGGTCCATGCCGGAGGTGCCGTGTTCGGGCGAACGGGCGATGCCGACGCTGGCGGTGAGGAACAGCTTGTAGCCGTCGCCCTCGATCGGCTGGGCAACGGTGGCGCGCAGCGCCTCGGCCGCTTCCAGGACTTGCTCGCGCGTGGCATTCGGCACCACCGCCACGAATTCGTCGCCGGTGAAACGCGCCAGGTAACCGGGCCCGCCCAGCACGTCGCTCATGCGGCCGGCGATGATGCGCAGGGCCTCGTCGCCGATCACGTGGCCCATGGATTCGTTGATGGCGTGGAAGTGGTCGAGGTCGATGAACAGCAGAGAGACCTCGGCGGCCTCGTCGTCCAGCAGCCCGCCCAGCGCGGTCTCGAGGATGGGGAACCGCGGCAGGCCGGTCACTGGGTCGTGGTTGGCGGCATAGGCAAGCTCGGCCTCGACCTGGCGGCGCTCGGTGAGGTCGTTCAGGATGCCGACGAAGTGCGTGAGCCTGCCGGCCTCGTCGCGCACCGGCGAGATGAACAGGTGGTTCCAGAACAGCTCGCCGTCGCTGCGGAAGTTTCTCAGCATCACGTTGCAGTCGCCGGCGTCGCGCAAAGTGCGGCGCAGGATCTCGAGCTCGGGCTGGTTGCGCTCCTCGCCCTGCAGGAAGCGGCAGTTGCGCCCGATCACCTGCTCCGTCGTGTAACCGGTCATGCGCTCGAAGGACGGATTGACGTAGATGATCGGCATGTCCGGCGCCTGGGCGTCGGCGATGACGATGCCGTTCATGCTCGACTCGACCGCGCGCTGCAGCAGCAGCAGTTGCTCCTGCGCGGCGCGCTGGCGGGTGATGTCGTGCGCGATCACCATGCGGCAGCGTTTGCCGTCGAGTTCGATCGTATGGGTCGTGATGTCGGCCCAGAGCAGGCTGCCGTCCTTGCGCCGGTGGCGCCAGACGCCGGCATTGCCGAAGCGGCTGTCCCAGCCCGCCAGGAAATCGCGGAGCTGGTCGGCCTCATCGGCCTCGCGGATATCGGTGATCGACATCCGAAGCAGTTCCTCGCGGGTGTAGCCGTAATTGGCCACCATCGCGTCGTTCACCGCCACGAAACGCAGGCTGGCGACGTCATACACCCAGGTCGGGAAGGGGTTGAGCTCGAACAGCAGGCGGTAGCGGCGCTTTCCGTCCTCGATCTCGGCGATCTGGCGCGCGCGCTCGGCGGCGTAACGCAGCGAGCGGGCCAACTTTTCGGCGTCAATGCTGCCCTTGACCAGGTAGTCGGAGGCGCCGGCGGCCAGCGCCTCGCGGTCCACTTCGGGATTGCCCTGGCCGGTGAGCATGATCACCGGGCGGTGCGCGCTGCGCTCGGCCACGGCCAGCCGCACCAGGTCCATGCCGTTGTCGGGCCCGAGGTGGTAGTCCACCAGGAAAACGTCGTGCGCGTTGGCGCGCAGGGCGGCGACGCCCTCGTCCAGCGTGCCCACCCAGTCGAGCTGGAAGCGGCCCTGCGGGAAGTCCGCCAGCAGGTCGCGAAGGATCAGGTAGTCCTCTTCGTCGTCGTCGACGACCAGGACCCGGAGCGGCATGTCGTTCAACGCGTCTTGCCCTCCTGCGCGCCCGGCAGGTCCACCACCTGCAGCCAGTACTTGCCCAGCGTCTGCACGACCTCGAGCAGGGCCGTGAACGTGACCGGCTTGGTGATGAAGGAATTGACGCCGTCGCGGTAGCTGCGCACCACGTCCTCCTCGGCCTTGGACGTGGTCAGGATGACCACCGGGATGCCGCGCAGGGCCGGGTCGGCCCTGATCTCGCGCAGGGCCTCGCGGCCGTCCTTCCGGGGCATGTTCAGGTCCAGCAGGATCAGGCCGGGGCGCGGCGCGGCCAGTTCGTCGGCGAAGTCGCCGCGGTGATGCAGGTAGTCCATCAGCTCCTCGCCGTCGGCGACGAACTTGAGCGGGTTGCCCAGCCGGCACTCGGTGAAGGCCTCCTGGGTCATCAGGCGGTCGTCGGGGTCGTCGTCGGCCATCAGGATCGTGATCGGTTGCCGCGGTGTGTTCATCGCCACGTATGTACCCTCAATCCCCGGGACTGCCTTGGCCCGACTTTACGACTCCGCCATCGGTCCCGCCAGAAGCGCCGGATCGGCCGGCTGCGTTTGCGGGAGCCTGATCACGAAAGTGGCCCCTTGCCCGGGCCGCCCCTCGGCGTGGATCTCGCCGCGGTGCCTTTCGATGATCCGGCGCACGATGGCAAGGCCGATACCGGTGCCGGCGTATTCCTGGCGCGCATGCAGGCGCTGGAACGGACCGAACACCTTCTCGGCATGGCGCGGTTCGAAACCGAGGCCATTGTCTTCGAAACGCAGGATCCAGCCCGGACCGTCCTCGGCCGGTGAAGGTTCGGCGCTGATGGTGACCACCGGGGCCCGGTCCGGCGACCGGAACTTGAGCGCGTTCGACAGCAGGTTCTGGAATACCTGGCGCAGCTGGGTCGGGTCACCCTCCAGGGTGGGCAGCGGGCCGGCCACCACGCGGCCGCCGCTGGCTTCCAGCGTGGCCTCGAGGTCGTCGAGCACGCCGGCCAGCACCTGGCCCAGGTCCACCGGCTTGAAGGGCTTGCCGCGCGCCGCCACCCGCGAATAGGCCAGCAGGTCGTCGATCAGCACCTGCATGCGCGCCGCGGCCTGGCTGGTGCGGTCGAGGTAGTCGCGGGCCTCGGCGGCCAGGCCCGCGGCGTGGCGCTGCTGCAGGAGGTCGGCGAAGGCGCGGATCTTGCGCAGCGGCTCCTGCAGGTCGTGCGAGGCGATGAAGGCGAAGTCCTGCAGCTCGCGGTTGCGGTTGTTCAGGTCGGCCAGGGTCTGGCGCAGCGCCGCCTCGGCGCGCAGGCGCTCGGTGATGTCGCGGCCGACGGCGTACACCAGGCCGTCCCGGTCCGGCGACGACATCCACTCCATCCAGCGCACCGTGCCGTCGCGCCGCACGTAGCGGTTGACGAAGGCGGCCGGGACATCCTTGTGCTCGGCCAGGGCGGAGGCGCGGTCGCCCGTCTTCGGCCAGTCGTCGGGGTGCACGAAGGCCTGGATCTCGCGGCTGCACAGCTCCTCGCGGCTGTAGCCGGTGATCTCGCTCAGCATGGGATTGACCTGCACGAAGCGCTGGTTCGCCGGGTCGAACACCACGAATACTTCCAGCGACATCTCGAAGAAGCGGTCGCGCACCCCCAGCCGGGTCAGCAGGCGGGCACGTTCGATGGCGATCACCGCCATCTGCGCGAACTGCATGGCGACCTGCTCGTCGTCGGCGCTGAACTCGCCCTTGTACTTGTCGCTCAGCTGCAGGATGCCCAGGGTCTTGCCGTCGCTGCCGACCATCGGCACTGCCAGCCATCCGCGCATCGGCGGGTGCCGGGACGACTCGGCGCCGAAACCCCGCCAGCGCGGGTGCGCCTCGAGCTCGGCCTGGGTCATGCGGATCGGCTTCTGCTGTTCGCTCACCATCATGTAGATGCCGGTGCAGTCGATAGGCACGTCGTAGTCGCGCCACTGCGCGTATTTGTCCGACAGCGACATGGTGTCGAGCAGCTGCTTGCCGTCGTCGTCCGTCGCCACGCTGACCACCGCCTGGTGCGCCCCGATGATCTCCCGGATCTTGTCCACCAGTTGCTGGTAGAGCGTGGCTTCACCCAGGTCGCGGTTGATGTCGATGGAGGCCTCGCTGAGCCGCTGCAGCTGGCGGCTGAGCTGGTCGGCGGCGTCGAGCGCGCCGGAAAGCTCGCGCTGGTGCTTGTGCAGCAGGCTGATGTCCTGGGCGATGCCGAACACGCCGGTGACGCGGCCCTCGACCACGATCGGCAGGTTGGTGACGCGCAGCTCCACGCGCGCGCCGTCCACGGCCAGCCCGGTCATCTCGTAGCTGCGGGCCTCGCCGCGCGAGGCGGCCTCGAAATGCGCGCGCACCACCTCGCGCTGTTCCGGGGCCGTGCGTTCGTCGAACAGCTGGCCGAGCACCTGCGCCGGCTCGACGCCGGCCAGGTGCGCGAAGCTGTCGTTCACCGAGGTGTAGCGGCCCTCGAGGTCGAGCGAATACACCGCGTCCGGGTGCTCGTCGAACAGCGAACGGAAGCGCTGCTCGCCCAGCTCCAGGGCGCGGTAGGCCTCGGCATGTTCGATCGCCACGGCCACCAGCGAGGCCAGGCCGTCGATGGTGGCGAGTTCGGCGGCCGTCGGCTCGCGCGGTTCGCGGTAGTAGGTGGCGAAGGTGGCCAGCACCTTGCCCGACGACGACTTCACCGGCGTCGACCAGCAGGCGCGCAGTCCGTGTTCCCGGGCCAGGTCGCGGTAGTCCTCCCAGAGCGGATCGGCCTCGATGTCGGTGACCACGACGCGCTCGCCGCGCCAGGCCGCGGTGCCGCAGGAACCGGCCTTGGGCCCGATCGCCAGACCGTGCACTGCGGCGTTGTAGGCGGCGGGCAGGCTGGGCGCCGCGCCCTGGAGCACGTGCTTGCCTTCCTCGTCGAGCAGCAGGATTGAGCACAGGGCGCCGGCGAACTGGTCTTCGCAGACCTGGGTGGTGGCCAGCAGGCTTTCGGTGAGCGGCCGGCGCGCGGCGATGCTGGCCAGCACGCTGCGCTGCCCGGCCTCCAGCTGCCGCGCCCGCTTGCGCTCGGTGATGTCCTGCACGCTGCCCGACACCAGCCAGGGCCGGCCGTCCTCGCCGCGCAGCACGCGCGCGCGCTCGTGCACGTGGCCGACGCTGCCGTCCGGGAGCACGATGCGGTGCTCCACGTCGAGGTCGGGCCCGCCTTCGAGCATGCGCTGTTGCGCCGCCTGCAGGCGCGCCAGGTCCTCGGGGTGAACGCGCGCGGCGAAGGCCTCGAGGGTGCCGGCGAACTCGCCCGGCCGCACGTGGAAGATGCCGTACACCTCGTCCGACCAGCGCAGCGAATTGGCGGCGATGTCGAATTCCCAGGCGCCCATGCGCGCCACCTGCTGGGCGCGCTGCAGGCTTTCCTTGGCCTCGCGCAGCGCATTGGCCTGGCGCTCGGCTTCGGTCACGTCGCGCGCCACGGCGAACATCAGGCGCTCGCGCGGCGACCACACCGCCGACCACTGCATGGACACCACGCTGCCGTCCTTGCGCAGCACGCGGTTGCGGAAGTCCACCGTGGGCCGGCCGGCCAGCACCGCGGCACCCTCGCGCAGGGTATTGGCGCGGTCGTCGGGATGGGCCAGGTCGAAGTAGGCGCGACCCACCAGTTCGCCCGGCATGAAGCCCCAGAGCGCCTGGCAGGCGCTGCTGACCTGGGTGAAGCGGCCGTTGGCGTCGATGACGCAGATGACGTCGAGCGAGTTCTCCAGCACCAGCCGGTTCATCACCAGCGACTGCTCTAGCCGGCGCGAGAGTTCGCGCAGCGCGTCCTCGGACTGGTGCCGCTGGGTCACGTCCTGGATGGCGCCCGAGGCGGCCACCGGCTTGCCCGCCTCGTCGCGCACCAGGGTGCCCAANNGGCCGCGGTCCTCGAAGTGCACCAGCTGCAGCATGCCCGGCAGGCTGTGCCGCGCTTGCCCGCGCGGCAGGCCGAAGATGCGCAGCACTTCCGGCGACCAGCTCAGCTCACCGGTGCCAAGGTCGTATTCCCAGCTGCCGAGCTGGGCGATCTGCTGGGCGCGCTCCGACGCCGCCCGCGCCTTGAGCATGCCCGCCTCGGCGCGCTTGCGTTCGCTGATGTCCTGGAAATACACCGCCAGGCCGTGCGGATGCGGGAATATGCGCGCGTAGAACCAGGCCGACAGTGGCGGAAAGTGCACCTCGAATTCCCGGGCCCGGTTGTTGGTGACCGCGTCCCGGAACTCCTGCTCGATCAACGAGCCGCGCGCTTCGGGGAAGGCGTCCCAGACCCGGGTTCCGACCAGGGCCTCGCGCGGCCGCTGCATCAGCTGTTCCGCGCGCGGGTTGACGAACACGAAGCGCCAGTCGCGGTCGAGCGTGTAGAAGGCGTCGCTGATGCTGCCGAAGACCGAGGACAGCTCCTGTTCGACCTCGCCCAGCGCGGCGCGCGCGCGCTCGGCCTCGGCCATCTGGCGCGCCAGTTCGCCGCCCTTGCGCTCGGCTTCGTCGGCGCGCTCGCGCGCCAGCCCGGCCAGCCTCAGCGCAAGCGCCAGCAGGCCGCCGCCGAGCAGGCCGGTGAACAGCAGCAGGTTCGCCAGCGGCGCGCCCGCGCCTTCGCCCTCGGGCCAGATCTCCAGCACCAGCTGGTCGTCGGGGCCCTCCAGCGGCAACACCAGCGGCGGCGAGACGCCCGGCGCGCCGCGCTGGTACAGCAGCGTGCCGCCGTGCCGCACGCGCAGCGGGTTGGTTTCCACCACCGGTTCCAGCACCCGGGGATACAGGTCGTCGTGCATCACCGCGGCGACCACGAAGCCGACGGAGCCCTCCACGCCCACGATCGGCGCGACGACCAGCTCGCCGGGCCGGCCGTTGAGCAGCACGATGGGCCGCGACTGCTCGGGTTCGCCGCTGCGCCGCGCCCGCTCGAAGGCCTCCGTGCGGACCTGTTCGAAGTCGAGGCGGATGCCGAGCACGTCGGCGCCGAAGCCTTCGCGCTGCAAGGTGCCTTGCACCCGGGTGTCGTCGTCCACCCAGAGCACGGAGGCGAAGCTGGGGAAGTCGCGCAGGTAGATGGCCGAATCCAGCCGGAACAGGTGCTGGCGTTCGGTCTCGTCCCTGGCGCCGGCCATGCGTTCGGCCATGCGTCGCAACGCATCGCTGCTGACGCGCACGTCGGACTCGATGTACTGGCGCACCAGTTCCGCCTGCTGCCGGAGTTCCTCCTGCGCGCGCCGGTCCTGGTCGCGGTCGATCGCGTACCACATCAGCACCGACGCGGCGGTGGCTCCCAGCGCCACCACCACCGGCATCCAGGCCACGCGCTGCCGGAGCGTGCGCTGCACCTCCGAGCCGCCGAAGCCCAGCCCCAGTCCGATCAGTGCCATGGACACGCCGGTCATCAGCGCCATCGGCGTGTGCGAGCCCCAGCCGCGCAGCACCGGGATGCCGAACACGTAGCCGGTGAGCACGATCAGCGCGATCACCGTCACCACGAAGCCGCAGGCCCAGGTGGCCGACCAGCGAACCAGGCTGCGCTGCCCGCGTGGTGGCGCCAGCGCGACGCCCAGGATGCCCAGCAGGAAGGCCGTGGCCGTGTTCGGGGCCATGCGCCCGGGCACCACGCCTTCCGCGACGATGCCGTGCTGGAGCAGCCACTCGCCGGCGCCCACCGACCAGCCGGCGTATTCCTCGGCCAGGCTCACCAGCGCCAGCAGGGCCACCGGCAGCAGCGGCAGCAGCGCCAGGTTGCGGCGGCCGGTGGCCAGCAGCCGCAGGGACACGGCCATCAGGAAGGCGCTGAAGGCGGTGTTGAACTGCATGGGCACGTAGTCGGTGCCGCCTTGCACGATGTAGGGCACGTGCAACCACCAGCCGGACATCACCAGCCCCGCCAGGCCGGCCAGCAGCGCGGAGCACAGGCGCAGGATGCGCTGCGAGCCGGGTGCCAGGTCGAGCACCAGCAGCCACACCGCGGTGCCGGTCCAGGCCAGGATCGACGCCAGCCCCAGCGGCAGGCCGGTGCCGCTGCCGTCCTGGAAGAGGCCCAGCATCGCCAGCAGCGCCAGCGCCAGCAGGAATCCCCCGGCGGCCCTGGCCACCATCGCCACTGCCGCCCGTGGGCCGAGCACCTGGGCGCCCAGCCCGACCGCGCCCACCAGCGACGCCAGCCAGGGCGCCACGCTGCGCGTCGCGGCGTCCCCACCGGGCCAGGCGACCATCACCAGACCGAGGGAAGCCAGCGCCAGTCCCAGCACCAGCATGCTCCGGCGGCGGCGATCCACCCGCAGCCACAGGCCGGCGGCCACCACGGCCACGGGCGCCAGCGAGAGCCAGGCCGGCCAGCCGCGGGGAAGGAACGCATCGAACCAGGCGGCTTCGAGCACACCGGCCAGGATGAGCAGCACGGCGAGCAGCCGCGCACGCGGGTCGCCGCCCAGTGCGGCGTTACCGGTGGCCTGTGCCGCTTTGCGATCGCTCGCCATGCGTGGTCGGCGCCCTCCTGGCGCCGCCCCCCGCGTCGCCCGTGGGCTATAAGAGCCCATG